>JAIRXO010000130.1 GCA_031268255.1 Spirochaetaceae bacterium | reverse complement strand
ATACAGGATGTCAACCGGCTTGTCAGGGCCGCGGCGAAAAAAGCCGCCGCGTCAGGCGAATCCGCGCCGTTAGGCGAATCAGCGGGGACCGAACAGGCTCCGCCAGAACCCGCGCCGTTAGGCGAATCTGCGGGGACCGAACAGGTTCCGCCAGAACCAGCGTTAGGCGAACCCGCGCCAGCCGAACCCGCGCCGTCCGAACACGAGAAGGCCGGTTCTTCCCCCGGGGAAATCCACGTCAGGCTCAACGCCGCCCGTGTTGACCGTGAGAGCCTCCGCCCCCTGCTGGAATATCTTTCCGGCAGGCAGGGCTGTCCGGTGTATATTCATGTGCCCTGTAATGGGGGAGAAGGCGTGGTGAGGGCAGCCGAAGATATGGGCTGCCTTGGCGACGGCGCAAGCCTGGAAGAGCTGGCCCTCCGCGCCGGGGGCGCCAAAGTCTGGCTGGGAGATACAAGGAGTTTGCCGTGAGTGTTGTGTTAAATATACTGGGGAGCCTTTTGGGCCTCTATATGATTCTTATTTTTATCCGGGTCATGCTTACCTGGTTTTCCTCAGGCTCCCGGGGAGCCTATCCCCGGTACGGCGGCTACCGTTCCGGGTCGCCCTACGGCAGACCCTACGAAATCCTCTGCGCGATATGCGATCCCTACCTTAACCTGTTCCGCCGTTTCAGGATATTCCGCCTTGGGGCACTGGACTTTTCCCCCATAGCGGCCATGGCCTTTCTCTCGGTGCTGAATACCCTCGTCGCCGCGCTGGCCAGTTTTGGCAGGATAAGCCTGGGAATCATACTGGCCGTACTGCTCAACGCCCTGTGGTCGGCAGTCTCTTTTTTTATGGGCTTTGCCCTGCTCCTTCTCGCGCTCCGCTTTATAGCCTCTCTGACCAAGAGCACTTCTTTTTTCTGGCTCTATGTTGAAAGGCTTTCGGACCCCATCATCTACCGCGTCAACCGCCTCATCTTCCGTTCGAGGATAGTGCATCATCTTGTCAGCATCGTAGTTTCGGCGGTACTCATCGCGGCGCTCTGGATAAGCCTCCGCGCGCTGGTAAGAATCGCCGCGGCCCTGCTTTTTTCCCTTCCTGTTTAATATGCTGCTCAGGGAACTTACAGCCGGCATTGATCATATACAGGGCGCGGGCCCCGCGGCGGCAAGGGACCTGGGCAGGGTAGGCGTCAATTCCGTCGCGGAGCTGCTTACCTATTATCCCCGTGACTGGGAGGACCGGAGCCGTGAAGTTCTTCTTGGGGATTTTAACAAATCCGGCGCGGTCTGTACCACCGTTACCATTCTCGCCCAGGACTGGTTTGGCTCAGGCAGGATGAGAACCCTCAAGGTATATGTGGAGGACTCAAGCGCCAGAGCCGCCCTGGTCTGCTTTAACCGGCCCTTTCTCGAAAAGCAGCTTGTACCCGGAAGGCGCTGCCGTCTCTGGGGCCGCTTTATGTATAAATACGGCGAAATACAGTCCACTTCCTTTGAGGTAGAGCTGCTCCCGGAAACAGACGGCGCGGCAGGACAACCGTTAGGCGCAAGCGGAAATAATTTTGGCCGCATACTGCCCGTATATCCCCTGAGTAAAGATATTACCCAGAACCTGCTCAGGCGCCTTGTAAAGCGCGGCCTGGAACAATACGCCTCCCGCCTGGAGAACGAACTCCCCCTGCCGGTAATGGAAAAAGAAGCCCTGCTTCCCAAAGCCCAGGCCCTGTGTGCCATACATTTTCCTCCTGACCAGAAAACGCTTGAACAGGCAAAGAAAACCCTCATCTATGAAGAACTGTTTTACCTCGAACTTATGGTAGGAAGGCGGGCCATGGAAAGGCGGAACCTTGCTTCCCGAGCGATCCCCCCCCGGGCATCCGGGGAAGGGAAAAATTCCCTGCAGCATCGCCTTCTGGAACGGCTCCCCTTCAGCCTCACCCAAGGGCAGAGTAACGCGGTGGCGGAACTAAACCAGGACATGGACAGCCCCTACCCCATGGCAAGACTCCTTCAGGGCGAGGTAGGTTCCGGCAAGACCCTGGTGTCCTTTATGGCGGCCCTTAAAGCGATTGAACGGGGAGGGCAGGCGGTAATCATGGCGCCCACGGAACTCCTTGCCAGGCAGCACGCCGAAAACGCGGCAAAGCTCCTTGAACCCCTGGGCCTGCGCATCGCGTTTTTGACCGGCAACCTCAAGGCCGGAGGCAGGGGAGCCCTCCTTGGAGCCCTTGCCTCAGGAGACATAGACATGGCCGTGGGAACCCACGCCCTCTTTTCAAAAGACGTGGCGTACAAAAACCTCAGCCTGGTGGTAGTGGACGAACAACACCGTTTCGGCGTACTGCAGCGCCATGCCATCATGGCCAAGGGAAACACACCCGACCTCCTTATGATGAGCGCCACACCCATACCGAGAACCCTGGCCCTCACCGTATTCGGCGATCTTGACGTGTCGGTGATACGGGATCTACCTCCGGGCCGAAAGCCGGTGCGTACCCATCTGGCAAGAGAATCCAGCGAAGAGAGAGTGTATGCCTTTATCAGAGGCGAACTCGAAAAAGGCAGACAGGCGTATTTTGTCTATCCCCTGATAGAAGCCGACGCGGAAAAAGACCTGAAAGACGCCCAGTCAATGGCCAGACGCCTGGCGGAAAAAATATTCCCCGCCTTCCGCAGCGCCCTCGTCCACTCACGGCTCGACGAAGAAGAAAAGCGGAACACCATGGAACTTTTCCGCCGCGGCGAAGTACAGATACTCGTGGCCACCAGCGTTGTAGAAGTAGGCGTCGATGTTCCCAACGCCACCTGCATGACCATCGAACACGCCGAACGCTTCGGCCTCTCCGCGCTGCACCAGCTCCGGGGCAGAGTAGGACGGGGCGGCGAACAGTCCTACTGCTTTCTTGTCTATTCGGACGAACTAACCGACGATGGAAAAACCAGACTCAAAGTCATGCTTGAGAACCATGACGGCTTTGTCATAGCCGAGGAGGACCTCAAACTCAGAGGTCCCGGCCAGATTATCGGCATAGAGCAGTCAGGCTACCTCAACCTCGCGCTTGCCAACCCTGTCCGGGATCAGGCCCTGCTCGAAAGAACCAGGGAAACAGCCTTCGCCATACTTAAAGATGACCCCCTCTTTAACAGACCCGAGAACCAGATCATAGCCGGCGTTCTCCGCCGCTCCCCGCCCTTTTCGGACCTCACCTTATAAGGGGGGCGCATTTCCCCACTGCCCCCTGGAGTACACCGCCCGCCCATGGAGTTTGCCTACGGCAAACTCCAAAACAAAAATATGCGTAGCGTATTTTTGTTACGCGCCCCCCTCCGCTTCATAAAAACGCTTGCGCGTTTGTTATTTCGCTACCCCCCGGATGCAGCATGGCGTAGAGGGGCTGGAGCCCAGTGGGAGACCTCCCCCTTCTTTAATTATGCGATTTTGGTAATTCATCGAATCCAAAGTACGGAAAGATTTTCAGCCTGCTCCACCGCCCTGTATTTTCTGATAAAGTCGTAATACACCTCGATCAGATTGAAAACACTTATGAAAATAGAAATATCTTCGGTATCGGTGCGTTCAAAAAGCGATTTTATTTTAATACTTTCCGGTTCATTGGTAAGATAAGCTATAAGGGCACAGGCATCAAGGACGTAGTTCAATTGCCGCTGTCCCCGGAAAATATCCGCCGGTATTTCGCTTCTTCCAGTTCAAAGTCCTCATGCCTCATTTTAAGCGATTCATCGCTGGACAGAATACCTTTGGCAATACCATGGCAGTTCTCGATGGCTGCTCTCTGCCGCTCAGTTAGACGATGGCGTGGCCGCGTCACCCCGGCGGGGGTGAAGGCAAGTATGACTCTTCCGGCTGGAATCTCCGGGGGAACCTCAATCGTCAGCCGCCTGTCCGCGGGTATTTCTACAGTCTGTTCTATGGTCATGTCATGTCTCCGGTATGGTATTCTATGCGCTGCACTTTTAAGTATAGCACAAAAAGACGGCCGGGGAAAAGGGATGAGGAAGGTACAAAGATGGCT
>JAIRXO010000083.1 GCA_031268255.1 Spirochaetaceae bacterium | reverse complement strand
CCTCTCGCTCTGCACGAGGGCCGGAACGACAGGGAACGCCGGCCTTGATACCGCCGGGCTGTTTGACCCCGGTACGGAGGGCAACGGAGAGCCGTTTATCGTGTCCCTCGTCCTCCCCCTCGGCGCGGCGACAAGCATCAAGGCGGGGACCCCCTACGATGCCACCTTCCGGTTCTTTACCAGCCTGAAAAGCGTCAAAAACGAGGGCGTGATAAGCATCGGCAACTACGCCTTCGCCAACTGCGCCGCCCTGACCGAGGCGAGCTTCACGACGGTGACGGCGGTAGCCATAGGCGTCGTCGCCTTCGCCCATTGTACCTCCCTGACCACGGTGAACATCCCGATGGCGGCAACCATCGGGCAGGAAGCCTTCTACGGCTGTACCTCCCTGACTACGGTGGACATCACGGCGGCATCAAGCATAGGCGCAAGCGCCTTCAGCAACTGCAGCAGCCTGGCCTCGATAGACCTTCCGGGGGCGGTAACCCTCACCGCCTACGCCTTCTCAGGCTGTACCGCCCTGAACACCATAACCCTCGGGGCAGGCCTCTTAAGCATCGGCGCAAGCGGCGGCTACACCTTCGCCGAGTGTATCAATTTAACGAACATCACCATTGATCCCTCCAATACCGCCTTTAGCAGCAGCGCCGATCACCGGATGATCCTGGACGCCACCGGCGCCCTTGTCGCGTACCCCTCGGCATCGGGCGCGCTGACCCTGCCTTCCACCATAACAGCCATCAACGCCTACGCATTCGCCCGCTGTACCAGCCTGACCTCGGCAATCTTCCCGGATGTGACAAGCATCGGCTCTAGTGCCTTCGCCGAGTGTGACAGCCTGACAACGGTGAGCCTCCCGTCGGCGGGAAACATCGGCTCTAACGCCTTCACCGAGTGTACCAGCCTGATAACGGCGAACCTCCCGTCGGTGACATCCATAGGGGCTTTCGCCTTCTCCAACTGTCACGCCCTCTCTTCGCTGCTTTCCCTCCCCGTCACGCCGCCCACCCTGGACAGCTCCGGTGTGCTTCCCAACACGAACAGCGGGGCCGGGGCCGGAACCACGCTGACCATCCATGTACCATCGGCGGCGGCGCTAAGCGCGTATACAAGCGCATGGGGCGTCGTTAATCCGGCAAACGCCGGTACGGAGACCGTATACGGCACTAACCACAAGCGAGTGCTTATTGCCACGCCGTAAGGCGGCGGCGACCGCGCATCCTTTGAGGGGGGGGTAGCCGGAGACAGGCGAAGCCTGGCTCGCCCGAAGGCGGCCCTTCGAGGCGCGATGGCATACCGGGGACTTTTTGGGCGGCCCTTCGAAACACGACGGCATACAGAGACTTGAGTTTGGCCTACGCCGTGCTAATTTATCGGAGGGACGCCATACGCCTTGCTATGGCGCTTTTTCGGGCGGGCCTACGCCTTTCCGCATTATCACCGGGACGCGCTACGCTAGCTTGCGCGCTGTTATTTGGCGGGGTAGGCGCAAACCGTGTTTGCGCCGTAGGGGGGCGCGTAACGTATGCGGCAACGGCGGGCGGCGGTGAGGAAATGCGCCCCCCTCCTTAATTAGCTAATTATGCAGGAGGTACGGGTTGCGGCGGGTTTTGAGATAGGCGCGGTAGGCGGCGCTGCTTTTGTAGTAGTTGTCGAGGCCCTTAAAGGATGAGGACTCGTCGCAGCGGTAGAGTTCCATGAGGACGGGAAAGAGCGGCGATTCGAGGATTTCCCTGGTACGAAAGAGCGGCAGCCGGGGCAGCGCGGCGGGAAGCATGTGGTTTTTTACCAGAAAGATGATGTTGTCTATGGTCTGGTTGTCGTAGTCAAGGCGGGAAAGAAACTTTGCGGCAATGCGCGCTCCCAGTTCGGCGTGGCCGTCAAAGCGGCGGTTTCCCGATGAGGCGGAAAGGGGTTTGCCGATGTCGTGCAGCAGGAGTCCCAGGGAAAGGGTGAGGTCGTCCTTTTTCCGGTAGCGGAGGGTTTCGAGTGTATGTTCCCAGGCGTTTCCTTCGGGGTGGTATTCCTTGGAATGTCCGGCTTTTTCAAGCTCGTCCAATTCGGGCCAGAGTGTTTCGAGCAGGCCCGTCTGTTTGAGGAACCGTAAGCCCTGGCCGCTTTGGGACGAAAGCAGCAGGGCGTCAAGGAATATTCTCTGCGTTTCGGCCAGGGGCGGCGGGGGCAGGGAAGAAAATTCCCGCCGCGATTCAAGGATGGTCACGGCTTCTTCCATAAGTGTCTGTATGTCCGGCCCGGTCTCAGGGCAATAGCGGGCAAAAAACAGCGCCATGGAAAATGAGGTTTCCCAAAAATCCGTTCTGGTGTCCCCGCCTGCGGGCCCGCCCACGGGTCGTTTGAAAAAAAGATGCCTGAAAAGGTTTTCCGGGGCCTGGGGCGTGTCCGGGCCTTTAAGGGTCCTGAGCAGGGGGTAGATGCCCTGGGGGTCATGGAAATGGCCGCCTTCCCAGTCCTGGTAAAATCCGCCCAGGCTGGAGGGTGAATTTTTTTCTACACAGCGGAAGTATAGGGTTCTCCTCTCTTTTGAAGGGAGTTCGCGGGAGGGGAGTTCGTGCGCCGCGTCGGCAAGGCTCGCGCCGGGGTAGCGGAGTGTTTCAAAGAGGCGGGCAAGGGCGCCGGGGTCGGCGTCGGTTTCGATACAGAGGCAGGGCAGGGGTTTTAGGCCGAGATAGCTGTCCAGGGCGCTGAATCCGGCGAGGCGCAGTATGTACCCGGAATCAGCGGCGCTGTTGTTCATCTGTTATTCATGGGCGCCGACTATATCCAGCGGCATGAGCGGCATGACTTCGCCGTTCCGGGAAAGCCGGAAGCGGAGTTCTTCCAGGGCGGCGCCCAGCGGTTCTGTAGGGGTTTCCAGATGCGGCAGCAGGCCGGAGAGCAGCCTTTCCCCGACGGATTCGACAAAACGGGAGCGGGGGTATTCATCAAGAATAAGTTCCCGGCGCTCTATGCCGGCAAGTTCCCTGGCCTTTTGCACCGCGTCCCAGAGGCCGCCTATGCCGTCAACAAGGCCGGCCCTGAGCGCGTCGCTGCCGCCGTAAAGACGGCCCTGGGCAACCCGCTCTATGTCCGCCTTGGTAAGGCCCCGGCCTTCGGCGGCTTTTTCGACAAAGCTGTCGTAAAGGTCGAGGATATAGGCCCTGTACCGGCTTTCTTCTTCTTCGGTAAGGTCCCGCCGGGGGAGTATAAAGCCCGAGAGGAGATCGGCGTGGGCGCCCTGCTGTACGGCATCCACATTGAAGCCAAGAAGTTCGCCCAGGCCGTTGTCGTAGAACCAGGTTCCTATAACCCCTATGGAACCGGTGAGGGTATAGGGCGAGGCGAAAATGCTTGAGCCGTACATCGAAACCCAATAGCCTCCCGATCCTGCCACTTCTCCCATGGAAACTACCACGGGGACTCTTTCCTTTGCCTTTTTTACCGCTTCGGCTACATGATCCGCGGCCAGGGCGCTGCCTCCGGGGGAATTTACCCTGAGTACTATGGCCTTAACGTTTGAGTTTTCCGAGAGACCTTCGATGAGGGCGGCAATGGCGCGGGCCCTCATGCCCTGGTCCATGTCTGTCTGCCCTGACGCGTAAATCACGGCGACGTGGGGAGGTTCGCCCCAGAGTGTATCGGGATCGTCATGGGCCAGGTAGCGCCGCCCAAATACAGGCATATCCCCGCCGTAGTCAAATCTCATGCGCATAACGTTTCTGCCTTCGAGTTCCCTGATAATGGCGCCGGCGTCCTCATAGCGGCCTATATTGTCGATAAGCCCCCGCGCCCTGGCCCGCCGGGCCGAATAAAGAAATTCGTCCACGCGATCTTCAAATTCCCCGGAGGTCCAGCGCCGTCCCTGCATGATGGCGGTTCTGGCTATGGCGTATACAGAGTCAAGATAGGCGCCGTACTGCTCCCTGTCAGCGTCCGAAAGGGAACTTCGCGTAAATGTTTCGGCTGAGGTTTTATAATCCAGATAGCGGAGTTCCCTCACGCCTATTCCCAGCTTGTCCAGGGTATTTCTGAAATAGCTTCTGCCTATGGCATAGCCGGGTATCATGATTGAACCCTGGGGGTCAAGAACGATGCGGTCGGCGGCGCTAAGGAGATAGTAGAGGTCAAAACCGGCGTTATCGGTTATGGCGATGACGCGCTTGCCTTTTGCCCTGAAAGCGGAAAGGGCTGAACGGAGTTCCCAGAGGGCTTCCCGCCCGGCTGAAAACTGGTCAAACTGAATCACCAGGCCCCCTACTTCGCTGTCCCCCGCCGCCTTGCTGATGATGGCGAGCAGATCAAGGAGGGACGGCTGCTCCTTAAAATACGACGGCCCTTCGTTAAGGGGGCCGTACAGGGAAATCTCCACATAGGCGCGGTCATGGACATCCGAAAGAAAGCCCCTGCCTGAAATCTGTGTGCCGCTCGAAATTCCGGTAACTATAGTATTGGACGAAGAAGAATCCTCCGGTGTCAGGATGCCGCCGCTTATGCCCGTACCGTTTATGATAAGGGAGAGGCTCAGAGAGAAGGTTTTGGTATCGTGGTATGCCCCGTACAGGATGAGACCCGGAACCGGCCTGAGCGTGATACCCAAAGACCAGGCATTCCAGAATTCGTCACGGAAAAAGGTCCGGGAATAGGCCCCCGAAAGGGTAACAAGGGGCGTTCCCAGGGGCCGTATGCCCAATTCCCCGCCGGCATCAAAGCGGGTCCCGTCATAGGTTCCGCCGGCGCTCGCGCCCAGGGAGAAAAACCGCCCCGGCCTGATGATAAACCCGGTCTCGTATCCCGAAAAGAAACGGTCCCTGCCGCCCTCATAGAAACTGTAGACGCTCCGGTTGGCAAAACCCAGGGAAAAGGCGCGGTTCCCGAAACCAAGGCCAAGGCTCATGTCAAACTGGTCCCTGTCCCCGCCCGGTGAAGAATAAAGCAGGCCCAGGGCAAAGCTGCCGGAATTCATAAAACCGCCCAGATATTTCGGGCTGAAAGAATCCCCGCTCATGGCGAATATCCATTCGCTTTCAGAATAGGACGGCCCCTGGATACCGCTGTAGGCGGGGTTTCCAAAGGCGGAAACCGCGCTGTCCCGTATGGCGGGCCCCGGACCCCAAAGACGGTTTAATTCGGCCTGGGTGAGAAAATGAAACTCATCGGCCCCGCAAAGCCCCGCAAGGAGAAAAAACAACACGCATACAGAGGAGGCAGTTCGTTTGACAGAGAGGAATTTGTTCATAAAGGCAGTATAAAGGAAGCGGCGCAAAAAACCAAGTGGCGGACCAGGGCACATGGTGATTTTGCGCGCGGGGCGTTAGGCGACATTGCGACCTAAAATGGATTGACAAAATTGAGAATCTTGACGTTATTCAATTTTATAATTATAATGAATTTTTATGGGTATAAAATCGAATGTTTTGGAGCAGGCCTCCTTATTCCTTGATGAAAATATGTCCAATTATCCGCTGGATAGTTCGGAAACGTATCATCGAGTCGTGGACAGGAAACGATTCGGTATAAGTGAACCGGCATATTCACGGAAAAACGGCCTGTTATTTACCGGAGATAGTCTGTTTTGGTTGAATTCTCTTAAAGACAATTCTGTGGATTTAATATTCGCGGATCCTCCATATAATATTAAAAAAGCAGAATGGGATAAATTTGATACACAAGAACAATATATTAACTGGTCATTGGGTTGGATAAAAGAAGCGGCGAGAATTTTGAAGCCCGATGGTACATTATATATCTGCGGGTTTAGTGAAATTTTAGCGGATTTGAAACACCCGGCAATGCGTTTTTTTTCAAGCTGTAAATGGTTAATTTGGCATTATAAAAATAAAGCAAATCTGGGGTCCGATTGGGGTCGTTCACATGAAAGTATTTT
>JAIRXO010000011.1 GCA_031268255.1 Spirochaetaceae bacterium | reverse complement strand
ACAGGCTTTCAAGGAGGACCTACCGCCTCCTTGAAAAAAAGGCCGCCGAGTTATCCCTGCCCATAGAAGTCATCAGGGAACTGCATCCGGCGATTGTGGCCGCTGTTTTTTCCGCCTGGAAACTCTCTAATATGGGCTTTTCCGTTCCCGGCATTGACCTGCACTACCTTGAGAAGGCCAAAGAAGAATCCAAACCCCTCCTGTATCTTGAAAACGTGGAAACCCACATGGCCGCCCTCTTTGCCGCGGGCAGCGAAAATGAGGATGAATATGTGTTTTCTTCCCTTAAAGACCTGGACGCCGCGGGCACGGAACTCATCACGCTTATCGACGAATGGAAAAGGGGAACGGGGACCACCACTGAAAGGACAGTGATCGAAATGGCCGGGCAGTACCCCGAAACCTACCGGATTATGATTGCGGACAGAAACCGGGCCTGGCTTCCCCTGATAGAATCTTATCTTGCCAGCTCCGAGATTGAATTTGTCATCGCCGGTACAGGCCATTTTTACGGCCCCGACGGGCTTCTTGCGATGCTTGCCGGTCTGGGTTATCACATCGAACAGCTCTAATATTCCCAAACCCGCATCGAGCGGGTTTGGGGCCTTTCATCCAAACTGGGAACGGTAGAGTTCAGCGTACACCCCGTTCTTTTCAAGCAGCGCCTGATGGGTTCCCTGTTCGGCCAGGTCTCCGTCTTTCATAACCAGTATGGCATCGGCGTTCTGTATGGTAGAAAGCCTGTGGGCGATGACAAAACAGGTTTTGTCCTTCATGAGGCGGCGCATGGCTTCCTGTATGCGCAGTTCTGTACGGGTGTCCACATTGCTGGTCGCTTCATCCAGAATCAGCATGCGTACATCCAGGAGCATGGCCCGCGCTATGGTTAAAAGCTGCTTCTGTCCCTGCGAAATATTTACCCCGTCCTCAGAGAGTACCGTATCATATCCGCCGGGAAGCCGGGTGATAAAATAATGGGCCTGGGCTGTTTTCGCCGCGGCCTCGACATCCTCCCTGGAAGCGCCGGCCTTTCCGTAGGCAATGTTTTCGTAGACCGTGCCGTTAAAAAGCCAGCTTTCCTGGAGTACCATGGCAAAGGCAAGACGGAGGCTCTTGCGCGTAACGCCACGGATTTCCTTTCCGTCTATGGAGATGGTCCCGCTTTCGGGATCATAAAAACGCATAAGGAGATTGATGATGGTTGTTTTGCCCGCGCCGGTGTGACCGGCTATGGCGATGAGGCTTCCCTGTTCGGCGCACAGGGAAAGGTCCTTTAAGACTGTCTTTCCGGGAACATAGCCAAAACGTATATGGGAAAGTTCCACCCTGCCCTGCACAGCCTCAAGGACGGCGGCGTCTTTGCGGTCAGGCGCTTCTCCTTTTTCGTCCATAAGGGCAAATACCCTGTCTGCCGCCGCCGTTGCCGATTGAATCTCCGCGAGTATATTGGCCGCTTCGTTTATGGGGCCTGAAAATTTCCTTGAGTAGAGTACAAAGGAACTCATGCTGCCCAATGAGATGCGGCCAAGCAGGTACAGTACCGCGCCGAATACGCTGACCAGCGTGAGAGACAGATTGTTGATAAAATTAACCGAAGGGCCCAGGGAAGAACTGTGATAGTCGGCGTCATAATAGGCGCCTACCGCTTCTTCGTTGACTTCGTCAAAACGGGAAAGGGTAGTCTTTTCCTGGTGATAGGCTTTGATGGTTTTAAGGCCCGAAACCATTTCCTCGACAAAGCCGTTTAAGGCTCCCAGCTTGATTGAACGGAGGCGGAAGTAGTGGTGTATCTTTTCGGACTGATGCCTGATAAAAAAACCCGCAGGCGGTATGGTTACGAGAAATATCAGCCCCATGCCTGGTGAGATGGCAAGCATCATGGCCAGAGACCCCGCGACAGTAACCACGGTAGTGCATATCTGGAGGAGATCATTGGCAAGGGAAGTATTGACCGTATCAATATCATAGGAAATATGGCTTATAAGGTCCCCGGTCTGCCGGGTATCAAAAAATGAAACAGGAAGATTCATGAGCTTGTCGAATATGTCGTTCCTCATTCTCCGCGCCGCCCTCTGGCTTAACGAGATCATTCCCGCCGAGAGTATATAGTTTAAGACTGAAGAAACGGCGAAGAAGAACGCCATCCAGCGGCAGTAGTGAAACACCAGGCGGAAATTCACCGTGCCGCCTCCAAGGGCGTCTATGGCCCTGCCTGAAAGCAGGGGACCGAGGAGGGCAAGGCAGTTGCTCAGGACAGCAAGCAGTACGATAAGCACAATCAAAAGCCGGTCGGTTCTGAGGTAATTCCAGAGCCTTATCATGGTTTTGACGATGCTTCTCCCGGATTTCTTTCCGGTCCCGCCGTCTGCCTGCGCGCCGGAATTCTCCGGCCCCTGCTGCCTGAGTCCCAGCTTGTCGAGGTTTCTTTCAGGCATGGGCATCCCCCATCTGGGAATCGTGGATTTCCCGGTAGAGCGCGCAGGACTCAAGGAGTTCGGCATGGCGGCCTTCTCCAAGTACGCGGCCCCTTTCCAGTACAAGTATGTGGCTGGCGTGCTTAATGGAACTTATTCTCTGGGCCACGATGATTTTGGTTGTGTTTTTAAAGTGTTCGTCCAGGCTGTGCCGCAGCTCCGCGTCGGTACGGTAATCCAGGGCGCTTGAGGAGTCGTCAAGAATAAGTATATCCGGCCCCCCCTTCCCTTTTGACGGAGGCGAGAGCGCCCTGGCGATGAGAAGCCGCTGGCGCTGCCCGCCCGAAAGGTTCATGCCCCTGGCGTTAATCCGGGAGGCCATGCCGCCGGGAAGGGCGCTGACAAAATCTTCCGCCCTGGCAAAACTGAGGCAGCGCAGAATTTCATCATCGCCGAGTTCGCGCCCGAAGGCGATGTTCTCCCGTATACTTTGGGCAAAAAGAACATCCCGCTGAAACACCACGCCAAAACGGGGGTAGAGTTCATCGGGATTCATGCTCCGTATGTCAGTACCTTCTATATATATGGCCCCCTCATCGGGATCGTAAAAACGGAGCAGGAGCTGGAGTATGGTTGACTTGCCGCTTCCGGTCTCGCCAAGTATGCCCAGGCTTTCTCCCCGC
>JAIRXO010000279.1 GCA_031268255.1 Spirochaetaceae bacterium | reverse complement strand
GACGAGATCGCCGTCATAGATTCTTCTTCCAAAGACAATACCCGAAAGGTCGCCGAGCGTTTTGGCGCGAAGGTTTTTACCTCAAAGACCATACTGCCCAAATACGGAACCTACAAGGGCAAGGGCGAAAATCTCTGGAAGAGCCTGTATGTTCTTGAAGGGGATATCATAGTCTGGGTAGACGCCGATATTTCCAATATTTCTCCCAAATTTGTATACGGCCTCCTGGGCCCCCTTCTTGAATATGACCGGATTTCTTATGTGAAGGCTTTTTACGAAAGGCCCCTGCGTTCGTCAGGCAGCTTTGTGCCGTCAGGGGGGGGGAGGGTAACCGAGATTCTGGTGAGGCCCCTTTTCTCCCTCTTTTATCCTGAACTGGCCCGGCTGATACAGCCCCTTTCAGGCGAATACTCAGGCCGCCGGGAACTTTTGGAACGGCTTCCCTTTTCGGTGGGCTACGGCGTTGAGCTGGGCAACCTTCTTGACATATTACAGCTTGAAGGCATAGAGGCCCTGGCCCAGGTTGATCTTGATATGCGCATACACCGGAACCAGAATATCGCCGCCCTGGGCAGAATGGCCTACGGCATACTCAATACTTTTTTATCCAGGGGGAAAAAGTACAACATGGTGGAACTGCTCAGGGAACTGGGGCGGGACCACATAGCCCTTGAGCAGAAGAACGGGTCCCATACTGTGGCGCGCACCGCTATACCCGCCGAGGAAAGGCCGCCCATGATCGAAGTTCCCGAATACAGGGCAAAATTCCACAGGACAGAGCAGGTTTCAAAACCTGATTAGCCGGGGATATATGGAAACGCAGTCCTTTACGCTTCTTGAATTGTTCCGCCTGGGCGGGGTTTTTATGTGGCCCCTGTTCTTTTTTTCCGTCGCCACAGCCGCCATAGTCTGCGAGCGCGCCGCGTACCTTATATACCACAATCTCCGCATGGATGATCTGGAAGAAAAACTTAAAGTCTATATTCAGGAAGGAAAACTTGACGAGGCCGACGCCTGGCTTTCGGGGCTTTCGCGGCGGCGCATGGGCGCCCGCATACTCCTGGTCCTGGTCAGGCGTTCTTCCCTTTCCGAAGCCCGTATGGAAAAAGCCGTCGAGGCCGAAGCCCTTGGCTGTGTCAATTCCCTTGAGAACGGCTTTAATTTTCTTACAGCCCTTGGTTCCCTTTCCCCCCTTACCGGTTTTTTGGGAACCGTGTCGGGCATGATAGGGGCCTTTAAGTCCATTGCCGAAGCGTCGGAGGTCAATGCCCGGATTGTGGCCAACGGCATTTACGAGGCCCTTATTACCACGGTTTTTGGCTTGGTGATAGCCATAGCGGCCATGATCTTCCATTCTGTCTTTTCCCATGTGGTCGATAGATTTGCCGCCGAGACGGAAAAGACCTGTTC
This sequence comes from Spirochaetaceae bacterium, assembly GCA_031268255.1. Taxonomy (GTDB): domain Bacteria; phylum Spirochaetota; class Spirochaetia; order Treponematales; family Breznakiellaceae; genus JAIRTD01. Next base: position 3,725 of record JAIRXO010000279.1, on the reverse strand, counting down.
CAATCTGATTACCGAGATGGCCCTGCGGCCATGAAGATAAGAAGGCCGAAAAGATCTGGCGCCGGAGAAAGCGCCGCTTTTAGCGATCTTGCCTTTCTCCTCATCATTTATTTTCTCGTTATCGCGGGCTTTACCGTCAACAAGGGTTTTCTGCTGGGCCTTCAGGCGAAAGACCAGGCGCTCCCTGTGCGGCAAGACGATATGCTCCGCTTCCGCCTTGACAGGGAAGGGCGTCTTTTTTTGGACGGAGATGTGATGGACTTTCGGGAGGCTGGAAGCATCATAGCCCGGGCCGCCTCTCCCGGCTTTGTTCTGGTTCTGGAAGCCGATCCCCTTGTACCCTGGCAGGAGGTAGTCTCCTTTGTGGAGCTTGCCCGGAACCTTGAGGTTGAAACATTCTCCTTTGCCACAGGGGAGGCGTTACCGTGAATTTGAGACGGCCGCGTCGTCCTTTTTTCGTCCCGTTAAACGCCATGTCTGATGTGGCCTTTCTGCTTCTTATATTTATCATGCTGGTATCGCTGATACATTACCGGAAGGAGCCGGGACTTGAGTATCCCCATGCCGCATCCGGGGCGCGGGTAAACGGCGGGCGTAACCTTGAGATATGGATAGACAGGGAAGGCGTGTCCTACCTTGACGGGGTTCTCTCCTCCCTTGGGGACATAGAGCTTGCCCTGGATGAGCTTTACCTCAGCGCACCGGAAACCAGGGTTCATATCATCGCTGACAGGAATACACCCTTTACGCATGTTCAGGGCGTCATCACCGTACTGCAGCGCCTTCAGTACCGGGCAGTGAGCTTTGTGGTCAAGGACAGCCTGTGACAGCGCGGTACCGCCTCCCTGCCTTTTTTGCCGCCGCCCTGGCCCTGCACCTGGCCCTGCTTTTTTCCCCTGCCTTTAAGTTGGGAACTTACCCGGTGGAAGCCGAAGCCGGTGTCATGAAGCTCACCGACCTTGGAGAAACGCCCAGGGCCGCGCCGCCCGCATCCGCACCGTCCGCATCACCTGCGCCATCGCCCGCATCCGTGTCGCCCGCGCCGTCCGCGTCCGTGCCACCCGCACTGCCCGCATCCGCGCCGTCCGCATCGTCCGTGCCACAGGGTGCGCCGGAAGAAGAAAGCGGCGGGTTTGAGCCTTCTTCCGGCTCTGAACAACAGGCCGCCGGGGCCTCATCTGAAACCACGGCGGAAAGCGGTTCGGGTTTCGCGTTTGCCCAAGGGGAAGCCGGCGATGAATACCTTCCCCTGGACTGGGTCTCGAAGCCTCCGCTTTTTTCTGATGAGGCTATACGGCGCAGGCTCCGTTATCCTCCCCTGGCGCTGCGCGCCAATATAGAGGGCCTTGTATACCTTGAACTCTTTGTGGACCGCTCCGGTGCGGTGAAGATGATTAGCATACTCAATGAGGACCCTCCGGGGCGCGGTTTCGGAGAGGCTGCCCTCAGGGCCTTTGAGGGCCTGAGGGGTGTACCCGCCGAGCTCAACGGAAGCCCCGTGGCCGTGCGCTACCGCTATCCCCTGCGCTTTACCATACGTTAGCGGCGCCGTAGTCCTCCCAGGCCTTTATTTCCAGCCCCTTGTCCTTCTCATAGGAGAGGGCGTCTATGAACTGCTTGGCTACCCGTATGTTGGTAAAGAGGGGAATGTCAAAATCAATGGCCATGCGGCGTATGATGTAATCGTTTTTAAGTTCGGTCTCCCGGTTGTTTTTGGGTATGTTGATGACCAGATCAATCTCGCCCCGTTTGATAAAGCCGGCGATGTTAGGCTCCCTGGATTCAAGGGGCCAGTTAAGGGTCTTTACCGCGACGCCGTTGGACGAGAGGAATTTTGCCGTTCCCCTTGACGCGACGAGTTCGAACCCCATGGCGGTGAGCTTGCGGGCCGAGTCAAGAAAATTCAATTTGTCCTCGATGGGTCCTGTGGAAAGGAGTATGCGTTTCTTTGGCATGCGGTAGCCTACCGAGAGCAGGGCTTTAAGAAAAGCGTCGTTAAGGTCTGAGCCTATGCAGCCCACTTCTCCGGTAGAAGCCATTTCCACACCCGAGACAGGGTCCGCGCCGTGGAGCCTTGCGTAGCTGAACTGGGCGGCCTTGACGCCGACCCATTCGAGGTCCAGCGCCGAGGAGGGGGCCTTCTGCGGGGCTTCGTCGAGCATGGCCCGTGCCGCCATCTCAATCATGTTGACGCGGCTTATTTTGGAACAGAAGGGAAAGCTCCGGCTGGCCCTGAGGTTACATTCAATAACCCTGACCTTGTTGCGCTGGGCAAGAAACTGGATATTGAAGGGTCCGGTAATATCAAGGGCCCGGGCGATTTCGGAACTGATTTTTCGTATCTTCCTTATGGTTTCTATGTAGAGCCTCTGGGCGGGAAGCACCACCGTGGCGTCTCCTGAATGAACGCCGGCGTTTTCTACATGCTCGGTGATGGCGTCAAAGAGGACTGTGCCCCGGGAGGCCACGGCGTCAATTTCAATCTCTTTGGAATTTTCGATAAACTTGGAGATGACCACAGGATGTTCATCTGAGACATCGGCGGCAGCCCTGAGAAATACTTCCAGGCTTTCGTCGTTCCAGGCCACGTTCATTGCCGCGCCTGAAAGTACATAGCTTGGCCGTATCAGGACAGGATAACCGGCCTGGGCGGCGAAGTCCTTGGCCGCGGCAAGGTCGGTAAGCTCCTTCCACTCAGGCTGCTCTATGCCGAGCCTGTCGAGGAGGGCCGAAAACTTGTTTCTGTCCTCTGCCATGTCAATAGACTGGGGCCTGGTTCCGTAGATCAGCACCCCGGCTGAGTAGAGCCTGGTGGCCAGGTTATTGGGAATCTGGCCGCCCATGGAAAGCATGATGCCGTCGGGCCGCTCAAGCTCGTAAATATCAAGCACCCGCTCCAGGGACAGCTCTTCAAAATAGAGCCGGTCGCACATATCGTAATCGGTAGAGACTGTTTCGGGATTGCAGTTGACCATGATGGAATAACGGCCCAGGGCGCGGACCGTCTGGACCGCGTTGACACAGCACCAGTCAAATTCGACGCTGCTCCCTATGCGGTAGGCGCCTGAGCCCAGAACCATGACCCCCCGGCCCGCCGGGGCCGTGTCATGGGACGCGCCGCTGCCCGGACCGGCTCCGGCATAGGTCATATACAGGTAATTGGTTTTTGCCGGGTATTCGGCGGCCAGGGTATCTATCTGCTTGACCACAGGCCGTATACGGTATTCTTCCCTCAGGGACCGGACTTCCATTTCGCCCATGCCCCTAAACGCTCCGATACGCTCATCGGAAAAACCGTATTTTTTCGCCCTGGCAAGAAGTTCCGGGGAAAGCCCTCCGCCGCTCCCGCTTGAGCCTTTTTTCCGGTCCCGCAGTTCCTTTTCCAGTTCCAGGACTCCGGCGATTTTATGCAGGAACCACTTGTCTATCCTGGTGATCCTGTGGATGCGGTCCACGGACCAGCCTTCGGCAAGGGCCCGGTATATCATGAAAATCCGGCGGTCTGTCGGCTTGGCGAGGCTGTCCCTGATCTTGTCCCTGTCCGCGCCGCAGAGGCTGTCGTCAGATGAAAGACCGGGAGCGCCTATGCCGGTCATGCGCAGGGCCTTTTGCAGGGCTTCCTCAAAATTCCTGCCTATGGACATAACCTCGCCTACGGACTTCATCTCCGAACCTATGCGGAGATCGACATTTTTGAATTTGGTAAGGTCCCAGCGGGGAACCTT
>JAIRXO010000265.1 GCA_031268255.1 Spirochaetaceae bacterium | reverse complement strand
CCCCTGGCCCTGGTTTTGGTCCCTTGTTCTCATTTCGCTCGTATAATTCCACTATTTTGGCGTGATATTTCCTTGTAAGGGCTATAGTTGCTTAAAATACTACAAAAATGACGAAATTTTAATAATCTCTGTTTACTCTAAAATTTCCAGGCCGTGAATTCCCTGTGGGTCTTAACATGTTTTCCACAAGTACTGCACTGTTCATGGTTCGTTTTGAACCACATAGCCAAAACCCCTCACCGTATGGATGATGCCCCCTCCCTCGCCAAGTGCCCTGAAATGCCGTCTCAGGCGGGATGCCGTTATGTCGGGCATGCGGGAGCCGCTGTCAAGCTCAGGCCATATCAAATCCCGCAGGGCCGCCCTGGATACCGCCTCGCCCCGGTGATACAGGAGGGCCTCCAGAAACCGCGTTTCCTCAAAACTGAGCGTTACCCTGCCTTTTTCCCCGCTGAGGCTGAGGCCGGAAAGTTCCAGGGAAAAAAAGCGCCGGCCCCGGACGCAAAGGAGGCGGGAGACCCTGGCATTGAGTTCTTCCGCGATGAGGGGGCTGATAAGGAAATCGGCGGCGCCGAGGCTGAAGGCCCTTTCCATTTCCGAGAGGGGCCCGCAGGCCAGTACGGGAAGCGAAGATGCCGGGCCGGGCAGTAGATCCAGGGCGCCGGGAACAAAAAGGAGGAGGGCGGCGCGGAGCGGCCACAGCCGGGGCAGTGTGTCAATAATATAAAGGGGAAAGGTAAAGACGCTCCGTTCCAGGCGCCGCCTGAGGGCGCTTTCCGGGGCATAGACAAATAAGGCGGCTTCGTCCCCCGCCATAGTCCGGCTTATGATTTATCCGGCAGGGCCTTCATCTTTTCTTTTAAGTCGGCCAGGAGTTTATCAGATGACGCGTCGGATTTTTCAAGTTCGGCAAAACGCTTTTCCAGGCCGGAATCTGACGAAAGATCCGCCAGTTCCCTGGAGGCTTCGGCCTGGGCTTCCATCTGGTCCACCTTGGCTGCCATGCGGTCAAATGTCTCAAACGCCGCCTTGTTCCCTGTCATGCCGGTCATGGTGGCCTGGATTTTCTGTTGGGCCTCGGCCCGTTTTGCCCGGGCGACAAGGAGGTTTTTTTTGCGCTGGGCTTCTTCAATTTTATTTTGAAGTTCCCTGAGGGCTTCTTTGAGGCCGTTTACCGATGTTTTCTGGGCTTCCCACTGTTTTTTGTATTCAAGATAATGACCGTCGTATTCCTGTCTGCGGAGCAGGGCTTCCTTGGCCAGATCATCCTTTCCGGCCTGGACAGCCAGCATGGCCTTGCGTTCCCATTCGCCTGAGAGATCAAGCTGGTTTTGGGTTTCCCTTTCGAGCTTTTTTTCGTCGGCTATGGCCATAGCCACGGCCCTTTTGGATTCCACCAGTTGTTCGTTCATGTCAATGAGAAGCTGGTTCAGCATTTTTTCAGGCTTTTCGGCCCTGCTGATGGCGTCATTTATATTGGAAGAAAAGAGGGTTTTAAGTCTTGAGAAAATTCCCACCGGTTCTGCCTCCTGATGGACCAAAAACCTTTACCGGCGCCCGGAAGCGCCGATTATTGAGGATTCGACAGGGGAGGAAACGCGGACCAGGGTCCTGTTTCCGGCCCCTTGAGCCGGACTTACCCGAGGAATACCTGCCCGGCGTTATCAATCGCGAGGATGGTCTTACACTCGGAACAGCGAAAACGGCCGGCTTTGGTCGCCTTGAGCTTCTTTGAGCAAATGGGACAGGAAAATATCTTGGGGAACATCGTGCTTTTTTCGGCGGAAGAACCGGTACGGAAAAAGTCTATTGAATCGTCAAGATTATCCTTGATATTGAAAAACTGGGAAAACCCCAAGAGCTGGAATACTTCGTATACCTTGGGTTGAATTTCCAGCAAAACAAGGTCTCCGCCTCTTGGTTTGGCGGATTTGAGAAAGGCGGTAAAAGAACCAATACCGGTAGAGGATACGTAGTTAAGCCCGCCACACTGAAAAATAAGTCTGATAAATCCGGCTTCTATAGCCTTGGCGACCCGCTTCTGGAAATAGTTGGAGTTATAGGTATCTATGTAACCTGTCAGATAGAGAACAAGACACCCTTCAACTTCAGCAATTTTCTGAAGCTTGATTTTGAGGCTCTCATCTTTTTCATCGTCAAAACCGGGGACGATATCGTTATTAGTCATTGCGCTCCCTTCATCCTTAATCCCGCTCCAGAGGGATGATACTAGTATATCCTATTACAGTATCGGTGTTCAATACACTTTTATACTATTATTTCGTCCAAATTTTGTCAAATAGTCCATTAAAAAAACAAGCGGTTTTATAAGATAACACCTCCGTCAATGGGAATTATTGCCCCGTTAAGGCGGGAATGGGCCATAATTTCCACCCCCGTCCGGGCGATTTCCTCAGGACTTGGCCCTGAAACGCCCGGATAATGCGCCCGGTTATAGGCCCTTGCCTCAGGGCCTGAATATTCGGTATCGGTAAGGCCCGGACAAAGGACATTACAGCTTACCCCGGAAGGCCCTCCCCGTCTGGCGACGGACCGCGCCACTACCCCCAAAGCGGTCTTGGCGGCGCTGTATACCGGAGTAGTGGTAAAACCCCGTATCGCCGCCGTGTCGGTTCCCCCAAAAAGAAGAATACGCCCCCACCTTTTTTCTATCATATCACATAAGACTGAGGAAATCAGTATTCCAGGCAAGATTATGTTGAAATTTGTTAAAAAAATCCAATCTTCCGCATCCATGCGTTCAAGGGGGCCCTGCCTGAAGGGTCCCCAGGCTATAACCAGGATATCGGGGGCCGGAAAGCGTTCCAGGAGGGCCCTGGCCCCGGAAGCGGGGTCGCGTATGGTATACAAAAAGCCCTCGGCCCTGCCCCCTTCCCCGCGTATGGCTTCGAGGGTACGTTCGAGCCTTTCCCGGGAGGACGCGCCGTGAACCCAGACTTCGGCGCCTTTGCGGCCCAGTTCCCGTGAAATGGCGCCGCCTATACCGCCGCTCCCCCCCACAACCAGGGCCTTTTTGCCTGAGAAAAGCCCCGCCCCGGAAACGGGACCAATGTCCGCCGCACCCTGTATGCCCGCCGCACCCTGTATGCCCGCCGCCGGGGGGTCAGGGGCGGCGCTGTTTTTGCCGCCTTTCATAGCTTCAAATTATACCATAATTCAGGTTAGTATGGGATATGCTCCTCGAAGATATTTGCATCGTGCTTTCCCGGCCCGGGGAAGCCGGCAATGTGGGCGCCGTATGCCGGGCCATGATGAATATGGGGCTCAGGCATCTCCGTATCGCCGGGCTAAGGCCGCCTGAGCCGGGGAAAAACCGCGCCGGTGCTCTCAGCGGCGAAACCGTCCTTGCCAGGGCGGTTCACGCCGGGGAAATCTGGGAAAAGGCCGAATTTTTTGACACCCTCGCGGAGGCCCTGGCCGACCGCAGCCTTGTCATAGGGACTACCCGCCGCAAGGGCAAGCGCCGCAAGAGCTTTCCCCTCACTCCCGCCGAAGCCGCCGCGTGCCTCGCCGAAAGGCCGGGCAAGGCCGCCCTGGTATTCGGCAACGAGCGGACCGGCCTTGAAAAGGAAGAACTGGAACTCTGTTCCCTTTCATCGTACATCCCTTCTGACAGGAGCTTTCCTTCCCTTAATCTTTCCCATGCCCTGCAAATTTACGCCTACGAACTTTTCCTGCGCCTCAGCCCGGACCGCGGGGGCGGCGGCCTTTCCGGGGAAGGGCGCTGGGAGCCCCTGGAACGGGACGCCCTTGAAAGCCTGGTCAAATCCATCACTACTTCCCTTAAAGAGCTTGGTTTTTACACGCAGCAAGGCAGGGAAGAGCAGGAAATTTTTTTCCGCGATATTTTTTCACGGGCGGGAGTTACCATCAGGGAAGGCCAATATCTGGACCGTATTTTCAGGAAGGCGTCGAGGCTCGGAAACAAAAACCAACGCTGATTCGTGGCGAGGGCTTCATTGGCCATTAATCAGCGCTGCCCTAAAATTATATGCCGGCTTTGTATGACAGCGCCATGGGCCAAAAGCTGGGCGCGGTGTACGCAGTTTTTCAGTTGCCTGATATTGCCCGGCCAGCTATGCTCCATGAGCAGGGCCAGGGCTTCTTCTGAAATCTCCCGGCTTAAGAAGACCGGGGCGTCCTCGTGGGGAAGTTTGAGGAAGCAGGATACCAGTTCGGGAATGTCCTCGCTGTGGGAACGAAGGGAGGGTATTTTTATGGTCAGGCCCTCGATACGGTACAGGAGATCCTCCCTGAATCTTCCCTCGGCAATGAGTTTTTCGAGGTTCTGGTTTGTGGCGCTGATAAGCCGGCAGTCGGTCTGGTAGACCTCGCCGCTTCCCAGGGGACGGACCAGGCCGTCCTCAATCACCCTGAGTATGCTTGCCTGAATGGCCCGTGGAGCGTCGCCTATTTCATCGAGGAACAGGCTGCCTTTGTCGGAAAGAACAAAACAGCCCTTTTGTTCCCGCGCGTCGGTATAGGCTCCGGCGGTACAGCCGAACAGTTCGCTTGCCACCAGGGTTTCGGGTATGCTGGCTATGTTCCTCACCACATAGGGACCGGAGGCCCGGGGAGAAGCGGCGTGTATGGCTCTGGCGGCCAGGTCCTTGCCGGTCCCGCTTTCCCCCAAAAGAAGAACCGGCATGGCGCTTGTCGCGTATGAGGAGATTTCTTCCCTGAGCCGCCGCATGGCCTGAGAGGAGCCGGCCAGTACCGGAGCCGCCCCGCCCTCCGCGTGTCCCGGCGCCTTTCGCGCTGTTTTTGACCGCCTTTCGTCCTGTATCATCATGTCCACACGGCGGCGCAGCAGGGCAAAACTGTAGGGCTTGGCGACGAAATCCCTGGCCCCGTTCTGCAGGGCCCTGACAACCATGATGGGGTCGGCATAGGCGGAAAGCATGAGTACCGGCGGCGGCGAGGGCAGGCGCTGTATGTCGTCGAGTATGTCAAAGCCGTCTTCCCCGTTGAGGTGTATATCGAGGATAACCGCCTGGGGATGTTCCTTTTGTATCAGCGGAAGGGCTTCCGCTCTCCTGCTGCAGGGAATCACCTTAAAATGGTCCTGAAACTGGAGCGAGAGATTCTGCAATTCTTCTCTCATGTCATCGATGCACAGCATTGACCGCACGGGCGGACCTCCGTTTGGCAACATCAGCACGACTGGGAGCTGGCGCGTTCTCCTATTTTACAAAAATACGGTAAAAAAGGAGAAGTAGTTTGTAATAAAAATAAGGGAAAATTTTGAATATTCGCAGGGGGTTACGGATACAAAAGCCCATCCATTCCCAGCCCCGTTTGAATACGCCGGGGGAAGGTCTCCTGCGCCGTTCGGCGAATACATCAAACAGGTCGCTGCACCAGAGCCGCAGCCCCTGGCTGAGTTGCGCGTCACGGCGGGCGAGCCATTTTTCCCTGCCCCGCACGCCCTTGGCCACCAGGAGCAGCGACGGGGCGGCCTTGCGTATCGCCTCAAGTATGGTGCCTTCGTTCTGGCGCTCAAAACGCCCGATATAGCGGCCCACGAGACGGAGTTTGGGAAATGTCTGGCGTATATTTCTTTCGGCTTTCTGGAGTATGCTTTTTTTGCCCCCCAGAAGGTAAAAGCTGTATTCCCTCTTTTCGAGAATATCAAGAAGGCGTATGACAAAATCAAAGGGCATATACCTGACCGGGGTTTTGCCCGTGAGGAAACGGGCCCCGCCGGTAAGGCTTTTGGAAATGGGAATCACCAGGGCCGCCCCCTGCACATAGGAGCGGTATTCGCCGTTCATCCTGGCCCTGAGAAGATCCCAGAGGGAAAGCAGCACTATGTTCTGGGCCCTGCCTGTTTTTACCAGTTCGTGAATTTTTTCTTCCATTGCTTCGGGCGGAAGTATATCCAGGGGTACTTTCAAGAGATTGATGCGTTCAAGGTCCACGATGGATTCTCCAATAAAATAACCCGCACCGCCGCGGCGCAGTACAGGGCCGCGGTTTCTACCCGGAACACCGTATCCCCCAGAGTTACGGGGCTGAAACCCGCGCCGGTAAACCGTTCGGCCTCATCAGGGGTAAAACCGCCTTCCGGGCCTATGGCGATGACGACAGTGCCGGGATATATACTAAGATAGCCGTGGAGGGTTCCCTGTGCAAGGGGGACTGGATGAAAAAAAAGACCTACGGTTCCACCGCCTTTAAGGGATTCCCAATAGGCGAGGGCTTCATCAAGGGAACAGGGCTCCCGCAGCTTCGTTTCTTTTTGGGAACCGCTTTGCTGCCTTGCCTCGCGGATTATGCGCCGCCAGCGTTCGGTTTTTTTGGGGCCGCTCCCCGGAGCTGAGGAAGATGAAAAAAAGGGAACCACTTCGCTCAGGGCGCCTTCGGCGGCCTGGCGGACTATGATATCCATTTTCGCGCTTCGCGGCAGGGCCTGAAAGAGAATGATTCCGGCCCCGTCCGCCGGGGCCGGCGCCTGGCCGCCGAGGCAGACGCCGCTAAGGACAGCGCCGTCGTCCCCGTCAACGCGGACCGTTACTTGTCCGCCGCCGGGGAGCAGGGCGGGAAAACTCTCCCCTGTTTTAAGGCGGCGCACCCTGGCCAGGTAGTGATAGTCCTTTCCCTCCAGAAATATCCGTCCTTCCCTGTCAGGGGGAAGGGGCAGCAGGAACTGTTTCACCGGCTATAGTTCCTCCCGGAAAGCTCAGGAGGCCTTGGCCATGTCGTCTTCCCTTTCGGCCTCTTCCTGAAGGTCCCTGAGCGTCCTGGTCGTCCTGATAAGCCGGGCATAGCTTCCGTCCCGGAGTATGTTTACCGCCGCCTGGAGCTGGACATCGTAATCAAGGTCGTAGACAGGGGCAATGACAGTACGGTTCTGCTCGTTGCGGACCAGGCGCCGTAAAAGGGCGCTGTCAATCTGAAAATCCCGGTTGAGGTCCCGCACCAGGGCGTCAAGCTGGGCCGCCGTGGGACGGGGATTGGCCTTGACGAATTCGGGGATGCGGTTTGACCTGATGAGGTTCCCCAGGGCTTCTTCTATCTCCGTTCCGTATTCGGGGAAGCTGACTTCCAGATCAGGAGGTATGCCTATTTTGTCGATATTCACGTCGCTGGGGGTATAGTAACGGGCAGTGGTAATCTTGAAGCCCGAAACATCGTCAATGGGATACACCTGCTGCACCGAACCCTTGCCGAAGGATTTTTCGCCCACAAGATAGGCGCGGCCCCGGTCTTTGAGGGCGCCGGCGACGATTTCCGACGCCGAAGCCGAACCCCTGTTGATGAGCACTACAATGGGCATGGCCGCCGGTACCGCCGTATTGCGCCGGGCGTTGCGGACCATGTTTTCCTGGGGTATACGGGACCGCGTGGATACCACCACGCCGCCGTCAAGGAAAAGGTCGCTTATGCCTATGGCCGCTTCCAGAAGCCCGCCGTAATTATTCCTCAGGTCGATCACCAGGTTGCGGTAGTCCTTTGTCCTGAAAAACTCAAGGGCCTCCCTGGCCCGGTCAACGGTCATGGGGGTAAAGGTGATGATTTTAAGATAGCCTATATCGCCTATCATGTCGTATTTAACCGTGGGAACCTCGATAACCGCCCTTTCCAGGGCGACGGGGAATTCGAGCCTTTCTCCCCTGCGTATAACAAGATTAACCTGTACCCCCGGTTCGCCCCTGAGCCGGGCAAGCACCTCGTCCATGGTGAGCTTGTCGGTGGTTTCGCCGTTTATGGATATGATAAGATCGCCGGGATTGATGCCCGCCCGCCAGCCGGGGGTATCCTCGATGGGAGAGGCTACTTCCACATAGGGCGGAACGCCGCCTGAACCTTCTCCTATGGGCTTGGAGATATAGAGACCCACGCCGCCAAAACTACCCTGGGTAGTCTCGTTGAGGTCGGCCATTTCAGCCTCTGAAAGAAAAACCGAATGAACATCGCCCAACGCCTCGAACATGCCCCTCATGGCCCCTTCGTAAAGGGCCCGGGGATCAGGCTCGTCCACAAAACGGCGCTGAATAAAGTTAAACACATTCTGAATGATGGAAGTATAGCGCTGGCTGTCTTCCCCGCGGGTTTGAGCCTCAACGGAAGGAACCGAAGCAAGTACAAAAACGCCGGCCAAAAGGACCGTGGCGGCTATCCAGAGGAGGGATATGCGCCGCCCCCCGTGTTTCCGTTCCGTTTCAGGCAGATTATTCTGAAATTTCATCATTACTTTATACTCCTGAAGTATTAAAACACTTCTTATTGTATGGCAGGGGAGGATTTTGTCAATGAGGCGGGGAGCTTTCCCGCGCCCATCTCCCCCTTGACCTGTCCGGCTTCCCGCCATAGATTCTTAATACAGATGGAAACATTAAAGCCGCTGAGGCTCGCCCTGCTTATATACGATGTGTTCCGCCTCCTGGTGCTGGCGGTGCTGGTTGCCCTGTTTGCCGGGCCCAAGGACAATACTCTTGCCGGGGTCTTTCCCTATATGATCTACGCGGCTCCCAACTGCCTTTTCCCCCTGATGTCGCTTTTCCTTTTTCTGAAATTCCGGGAATACCGGGTGTTTCTCCCCCTCTATATGGCGGGAAAAACAGTCGGGGCCGCGGCGCTGATAGGCTGGATGGGTTTTCAGGCGCCGCTGCTCACTGTCAATATAGCCGCCAATTTCCCCGCGTCGCTGTGGTACCTCGCTCTCAGCCTGCTTTTATTTTCTGCCGATATTGGTACTATACTGGGAGCATATATCATCATACGGAGGTCCTGATGCGAATTATACCCATCGCCAGCGGCAAGGGCGGGGTCGGCAAGTCCCTTATAGCCGCGAATCTGGCGGTGGCCTTTGCCCAGTCGGGTCAAAAGGTAGTTCTGGCGGACCTGGACCTTGGCGCCTCGAACCTTCATCTTGTCATAGGGCATCAGGCGCCAAAGACGGGCATAGGAACCTTTCTCAGCGATACCAGATCGGATTTTAACCAGGTCATTGTTGACACCGATATTCTCAATCTCCGCTTTATCCCCGGTGACGGGGAAATGCCCGGCGCGGCAAACCTCAAGGCCGCGCAGAAGAACGCCCTGATACGCCGTCTCCTGCAGGTGGACGCGGATATACTGGTTTTGGACCTGGGCGCCGGAACCCACCAGTTTATTCTGGACTTTTTTCTCCTTTCGGGGCAGGGCATTGTGGTAAGCGCCCCTACGGTAACAGCCACCCTCAACGCCTATGTGTTTCTCAAGAATACGGTGTTCCGCGTTATGTATACGATTTTTGTCCGGGGCAGCAAGGGTTTTGAATATCTTGAAAATCTCCGCAAGGATAAATCGGGCCTCCATAAACTCTACATACCCCGTATGCTCAAGGATGTTTCTTCCCTGGACCCCAGCGGCTACGCCCGGTTCCAGGAAAAAATAAACCACTTCAGGCCCCGGCTCATCATGAACATGATTGAGGACCCCAAGGACGCCGATGTAGCCATGAAGATACGGAGGTCCTGCGAGGAATACCTGGACATAAAGATTGAACATCTGGGCGTGATATACCGGGACTCCATGCAGGACGTGGCTCTCTCCTCGCGGCTGCCCATAATTCTTTACAAGCCCCAGGCTATACTGTCCCAGGCCATATACCGTATCGCCGACAAG
>JAIRXO010000243.1 GCA_031268255.1 Spirochaetaceae bacterium | reverse complement strand
AGAAAGATTAACCACGGACAAAGACCACGGACCATACCAACAGCACGAACTTTTTGTCAGAAATTCCAGCTTATCCCCCCATGTTCGCGTGGTTCGTGAGGTTAGTGGTGATCCCCTTCTTCTTCTTCAAGGGACGAGCTCACTCTGTATCTCGCTCCAGGGGCTTTCGCCGTTCTCCTTCTGGATTTCCCATTTAAGGGCAAAGTACGCACGCCTGCCCCGGTCGGTTTCCCGGAAACTTACCGTATGGGGGCAGCGGGTAGCCCAGGTAGACGCGGGGAGGGCCTCCTGCTCTGGAGGCGGCGCGTCAAACACGCCGTAGTAAATCCTCGCGCCCCGCACCCCCGCTGGCTTTGAGCCTTTTTTACCCTTGCCGCCGTTACGGTACACTATGCCCAGCCGCCTCGGCCCCATCTGGGTAATGGAAAACTCAGGCCCTGTCTCAGGCGGCTTTATGGGCGTGGGATGAATGTCCTTGTTGTGTATGCCCATGGCCGTCCTGTCCGCGTCCGTTACCGGCGGAAAGCGGAGGTACTGGTTTACAAAGGCCCGCGCCCCGGCCCGGGAAGCCTCCTTTGCCTCGTTCTTTATCTCCGTCTCGACTGGCGTATGGGGTTTCAGGGTATTGGCGTAGGCCGTGTACCATGCGGCGTAGGCGTCGGACATCGCCGTCCGGGCTGTTTGCGGAATGTGGGTCCATTCGGGCGTAGAGCCCCCGCATTTTTGTGCAACATACTGGTTCAAAAACTTGAACCACTGGTCAAAAAGCGCGTCGTTACTGGGAATGTAATCAGCCATACACAATTCCTCCTTGGGTAAATGGTTTGTGACGCAGGCCAGGATGAAAATGACTTGCGTCAGAATAAAAATTTCGTGTGTCAGAATGAAAATGACTTACGTCAGGATAAAAACGGCGTGCGCCAAAACAGAAACGACCTGTGCCGGAACAGAAATTTAAGGAGTCAAGATGAAAATTTCCGAAGTGGAAATGAAAATTTTCCGCGTCAAAAGGAGAATAACCGCCATTTAAGACGCTATATGTGGAGGGAAAATCGCTATGACAAGGAAAATCTATACTATATATGGGGGGGGGGGGGGTAAGTTATTATTTGGTCAGGGACAGGCTGCCCCTCCGGGGAAGGCAGCGTAATTCCGGCCAAAAAATTGTAATATCCGCCCATGCGCGTAGTATATACCCGGATTCTTTTATAGGACAAGGGCTCCGAAAGGGAAATTCTTAATAATAGCCACTTATAAATGGTGACTGACACCTTTTACGGAAAAAGAATAACCACGGACAAATACTTTCCCATTAGTTTTTGAGGGAAAGTAGACCATACGGACCACACTGACTTCTGGCTTGAAAATCTCTTTTTTGAGGGGGGGTAGCGGGAGACTTGCGAAGCAAGGCTCCAGCGTAGGGGGGCCGGAAGTTCAGGTCATTATACGCGACGGCGGTGAGGAAACAGGCCCCCCTTCATGTGCGTGTGGTTAATATTCCGTGGTTACATTCGGAATTGCCCCTAATGGCTGGCTTCCGCAAAGACAAGTTCGCCTGAGGGAATATCAGCGGTGGCAAGAACGACCTGTACTATGTCATTGGGTTTCCAGTCGCCGCCAATAACAAGCTGGGTTTCGATGCCCAGGGCGGGGACAGCCGCAGCGGCCCTGCTGCCTTTTTTTTCGAGAAGCACTGCGTCCCAGACCGAGCCTTTTTTGTCCGCCATATAAACTGCCGTCCAGTGGGCGCGGGAGGCCCGCTCGGCGTGATGCGCTGCCTGGGCCGCCGCGTCGCCCGCGGCAAGGCGCATGAGGATTTCGTCCTCTCCAAGGGGCTTTCTCCCGGCAAGAAAGGCGCGTATCTGTTCATGGGCAAGCAGGTCCGTGTAGCGCCGGAGGGGGCTGGTTACCTGGGTGTAGGCTTCCAGGGCCAGGCCCCCGTGTATGCCGGGCTTTGCCGAAAGAAGGCGGGGCCGCATGCAGCGGCGGATTTGATAGGAGCCGGCCATGCCGGGAAGGGGGTCCCGGGGCATATCAGCGGTTTCCTGGGAAACAAAGGGAAAGGGAAGCCGCTGCCGCATGGCCCAGCGGGCGGCGGCTTCTCCGGCCAGGAGCATACATTCACGCACCATGTCCGCCGAGCGCGAGGGCCCTATGGGACTGATGCTGACCCTGCCTTCGCTGACCTTGCCTTCGGCCTCTCCGGGGAGGTTTACGCTGATATGCGTCTCCGGCATCTCTATGAGCGCCGCTCCGGCTTCAATACGGCGGGCGAGGTTTCGCAGGGCAAGGGCTTCGAGGGCGCTGAGCGCGGCGCTCTGGTCCGCACCGGCGGCTTCGAGCAGGGTGTCGGCCTGGCCGTAGCTCAGGCGCGTAACCCTGACCAGCGAGGGGAAAATATCGGTTTCGGTAATGGTCCCGTCCGGGGCCAGGGTCAGTTTGAAGCTGAGGGCCGGCGAGACTTCGGCAAGGCCCAGGGCATAGAAGGCCAGGTCGTTTTCGGCGAGCATGCGGCGGCTGCCTTCGGGAAGGTAGAGGGTAGCGCCTCTGTCCCTGGCTTCATTGTCCGCGGGGCTTCCGGGGAGCAGCGCGGCGGCGGGGTCTGCCACATGAACATACAAAATCTCCCCGCCGGAGCCGGGCAGGACTTCAACAGAAAGAGCGTCATCAGGATCATCACTCCACTCATTGTCAATGGCATAGGACGCAAGGTCCCGTAAATCCCGCCGCGCTTCTTCAGGCGGCGGCCCCAAACTTTGGGAGGCTGAGGAAAATTCCGCGCCGAAGCGGGAAGGGTGGGGGTTCACATAGGGGGACCAGATGCCGAGGCTCAGGAGCAGCCTGTGGGCTTCCTGGGGACTTTCGCTTTTTCCCATATCTTTAAGGGTGCGGCTCTTTTCGCTTTTGCCATAGGCGAGGGCTTCAACATCCTGAAGAAAACGGCTGTCGCCGGGATCGGGCTTTCCTTCCTTTGCCCGCATGAGAAAGGCGTCCCGCTCGGCGCTTTCCTTTTCTTTTTCCGTCCGTTTTTCCTCGTCACGGGCAAGGTCCTCCGCCTTCCGGGCATGCAGTTCCGTAACGGTCCCGGAAAAATAAAGCCCCTCCTTGAGCACGCCGTAGGCGGCCCAGGCGCTTTGGGGGCTGTATTCACCATAGATGAGTTCGGCGGCTTCTTTGAGCGTTACGCCGCCTTCCTCCTCGAGCAGTTCCCAGGCGCCCCGGGGGTCTCCCCGCAGGGAAAGCGCCAGGGAGGCAAGAGCCTCAACGCCCATGCCCAGGGGGCCGCCGTGAATAAGCTCAACATCTTTTTCCCGCACCCTGAGGGTCTGTGCGCCGGGAAGTTCTATGTGCAGCTTGTCGTCAACAGCGCATACCAGCGCGGGACGGCCCTTATAGGCCACAAGGCTTTTTTCTCGAATCATCGGCTAACTCTACCATAAAGTAGAATAATTTGATAACCTGAGTTTCCTACATCAAACGAGGTGAAGCTATGCTGGTAATGAAATTCGGGGGCAGTTCGCTGGCCGACGCGGAAAGAATACTCAAGGTCTCTGAGATTGTTAAATCCCAGCTTACACGAAAACCAGTCCTGGTCCTTTCGGCCATGGGGGACACGACAGATCATCTGCTCGAAGCCTCAGGCGAAGCCCTGTCCGGGGGCAGTGTTTCTGTCAAAAAAATAAAAGAGCTTCACCTAAAAACCATACAGGAACTGGGGCTCAAGGCTTCGGTACAGGATGAGATAGCCCCGCTCCTTAAAGAGCTTGAAAGCCTCCTTGAGGGCATCTCCCTTATACGGGAACTTACCGGCAGAACAAAGGATTACCTCGTGTCCTTTGGCGAAAGGCTTTCGGTACGCATAGCCGCCGCGTTTTTCAGAACCCGCAGAATGAAGGCCCAGGCCGTGGACGCATGGGACGCGGGCTTTGTCTCTGATTCAAACTTTACCCAGGCGGAACTGCTCAGGGAAAGCTGGGAGCTTATTCCCCAGGCCCTGCTTCCCCTGATTGACCGGGGCGTTCTGCCTGTAATAACAGGCTTTATCGCCAGGGACCGCTCCGGCAGCATCACCACCCTTGGAAGGGGCGGCTCCGATCTTTCCGCCACTATCATCGCCGCGTCCTGCGGAGCCGAAGAAGCCCAGGTCTGGAAGGACGTAGACGGCATACTGAGCGCCGATCCCCGCATTGTAAAA
The DNA here is from genome assembly GCA_031268255.1 of Spirochaetaceae bacterium. Classification (GTDB taxonomy): domain Bacteria; phylum Spirochaetota; class Spirochaetia; order Treponematales; family Breznakiellaceae; genus JAIRTD01. Next base: position 763 of record JAIRXO010000243.1, on the reverse strand, counting down.
AAGGCCCGGCCCGTCGAGGCCGTAAGCTATGATGAGGCCGCCGAGCTTGCCTATTTCGGCGCCCAGGTACTCCATCCCCGGGCCATGCAGCCCTGCCAAAAAACCGGAACGCCGGTCCTGGTAAAGAACACCTTTAACCCTTCCGCGCCGGGAACCAGAATAGTCGCCGCGCTGGACAAAAAAACCAGCCCGGTCAGGGCCATTACCTCGAAGAAAAATGTTACCCTGGTGGATGTGGTTTCTACCCGTATGCTGGGCCAGTACGGTTTTCTGGAAGAAGTTTTTTCGGCCTTTGCCCGCCACCACATTTCGGTTGACATGGTGGCGACCAGCGAAGTTTCCATTTCGCTGACCCTGGACGCGGCCCATGATCTGGGCGGGCTGAAAAAAGACCTTGGCCGTATCGCCGCCGTGGAAATCAAAACCGGCAAGGCCATTGTTACCATTATAGGTGATGTGCGCCGCTCGTCGGAAATACTGTTCAGGACTTTCAGAATATGCGCGCTCCTCGGCGTAACCGTGCAGATGGTGTCCCAGGGGGCAAGCAAGGTGAACATCAGTTTCATTGTCAACGATACCGAAGCCGCCGATGTGGTCAAGGCCATTCACGCTGATTTTTTTGACCCGTCCTCAGCGGAAGAAACGGCAAAGAGGAGTGTATTATAGATGAATATTGCCATCATCGGTTTTGGAAAAATGGGAAAGACCATCGAGAGGCTTGCCCTGGAAAAAGGCCACGGCATAGCCGCCATTGTCGATCCCG
>JAIRXO010000233.1 GCA_031268255.1 Spirochaetaceae bacterium | reverse complement strand
CAACTCCTCGCCGGTCCTGACCAACGTAAGCGTTTCCGGCAATGTCGCCGCAACCCAAGGTGGCGGCATCTACAACCTCTCCTCCTCCTCGCCGGTCCTGAGCAACGTGACCATTTCCGGCAATTCCGCAAACTACGGCGGCGGCGGCATGTCCAACTACGGCTCCTCGCCGGTCCTGAGTAACGTGACCGTTTCCGGCAATGCCGCCACAGGCTCCGGCGGAGGCATCTACAACAACGCCTCCTCCTCGCTGTCTCTGCGAAACAGTATAGTCTGGGGGAATACGGCGGCAAGCGGACGGGGGATTTACAACGACACCAGTACATCCGCCATTGCATACAGCATTGTAGAGGGCAGTACCGGCAGCCTGGGTAGCTGGTCCCTGTCCGGCTGTACCAATGACGGCGGTAATCCGGCGGATCCGGGGACAGGCACAGCCAACTCGCCCTTTGCGGACTGGAAGGACCCCGCCATTTCCATTCCTCCCCAGACCGGGGGCGACTACCGGCTTGCCGCCGGTACAAATGGCGATGTCGCGGCCAATGCGGGGGACAACAGCCTCTATCCGCCGTCCGCCTGGGCCGCATGGGATACATGGGTAACCACGCTTACCGGGTCCAACCCTGTCCCGCAGACGGTATTTGAAACATATATAGCCCCGGCCCTGGCAAAGGACCTTGACGGTACGGCCCGGCAAAACGGCGCGATAGACATGGGGGCCTACGAGCGATAGAGAATTTTGATCCAAAAGGCCTGAGTTTGCGAACCGAAGGTTCGATGTGTGATCAGCGCGGTCAACGGCTGCATTCTTCATCTGGGGGGTAGGCGCAAACCGTGTTTGCGCCGCAGGGGGGCCTGAAGCTCAGGTCCCCTTACGCAACGGCAGTGGGGAAACTGGCCCCCCTTCCTAATTCGTGCTTTCAGTGCCTTCCATGGCGGATTAGGACACGCTTACTTGGTCACCGTAAAGGTGTCGATGGAGACTCCGGTGTCGATGTCGTAGGTGTTTACGCTTACGGTTTTCCCGGATACTTCAAAGACGGTGTACTCAGGCTTTTTGTTCTGGAGGCCCACGTTGGTGGACAGGGGAAGATTCCCCGCGAGGTAGGCGGAGCTTCCGGCAAGACCGTTTATCAGGTAGGGGTAAGCGTCGTTGTCCTTTACATATATTCCCTGGCGTCAAAAATGTTGTAGTACTTGAGGCCGCTGGCTGTGGTGGCGGTCAGGTAGATAGCGCCGCCGGGATTGCTGATCCGGTCTTTACCTGTGTTGACTGGCCTGCCGTCATTCATGCCGAAACTACGGGCGTATACATGGTCGTGCCCGGCCAGGACGAAGTCCACACGGTGCTTGTCCATGAGCCTTTCAAAACCCGCTTCCACATAGTACTGAATGTCCCGGTCCGCTACATGCTGGGCCACGCTGGCGGTTGATTTGTGGTGCTGGACAAAGAGCCAGTCGTATGTGCCCTGGTGCGCGTTCACCGCGGCGCTCAGGGTCCTGTCAAAGCGGTCGATGTAGGGCCGTGCGGCGGCGGCGCTGTCCGGGTAAGCGGAGGTGTTCAGTACCACGAAAAGGGCGTTGTTGTAGCGGTAAAAGTAGTGCCCCGCCGCCTCGGCGGTTCCCGTTTCCACATCGTTATTGTTGGTGGCGTTTACGATAGGTTCAAACTTCTGCTCGTTGGGCAGATTGTAATGGTACAGGAAGGGGTAATGCCGGTCGTGGTTGCCTACCGCGGGGGCAAAGGGGATGGCCCGCAGTTCCGCCGGCGCGAAGAAATGGCGGTACTCTACCTCGTCGCCGCCTGATGTTTTATCCACCTGATCCCCAACCCCGGCTACAAAGTCCACCCCGGCGGCGGCAATCATCGCCATGCTGTCCTTCCAGCCCTGGGCGGTACTCCTGTCGGCGCTGAAAAACTTACTGTCCGCGTCCTGCGCTCCCTGAAGATTGGTCAACCTCTGGGTAAGCTGGGGGTCCCCTACACAGGCAAAGCTGAAACGGCCTGTTTTCGGGGTTTTGAACATGTACTCGTAACTCCAGTTGGTTCCGTCGTTGGATACGGAATAGCGGTATCTGGTGTCCGGTTCAAGGCCGCCCAGGGATGCCTTGTGGGTAAACTTTCCCTCCGACGCGCCGCCTGAGCTTCCCTGTACTGTTTGGAGCAGGGTCCCCCCTTCGTCGAAGAGCCGGACCTGCGAAGCCCCGCCGGCTCCCCCCTTGGCGTACCAGGTAAAGTTGATTTCCGCCGTGCTTGGCCCCGGGGTGAGACCCAGGGTTTCCGGCTCAAACTGAAGCCCCCTTGCGATAGGCGCCGCCGCTGTCGGGGCCGCCGCTGCCGCGGGGCCGGTGGCGCAGCCCGGCAGGCCCAAAAGGCCCGTACCTGCAGCCGTACCGACGGCCACAGCTCCGGCGTTCTTCAAAAAATCTCTTCGGGAAATCTTGGATTTTTCCATTTAACTCAATCCTCCTGTTATACTTTGGATAATCTGAAAGTACCGTAAAGGACCGGGGTTAAATGTTGATTAGGGATCAATGAGGGGATAATTAAATTCCGGTTAAAAGCGCGCGACGAAGCGGATATTCGACGGGCTGCCAGAACCTTGGGCCAAGGTTCTCCTCCTGATGGCGCTTGCTTTTTGCCCTGTTTTTTACGATATTGAATAAAGAGCCGATTTCAAGACCCGCTTAGTTTTGAAATTGGCTCAAATCACAAGGACGGTCACTATGTCGGATCAGAGTGTTATCCCTATAGACCAGCTTTTACCGAATAAGCTGCCCCTGGTGGCTCTCATGGGGCGGCCCATATTTCCGGGCATCTTTACCCCCATCATGATAGGGAATCCCAACGATGTTAAGATCATCGACGATGCTGTCTCGGGTGACGGGCTCATCGGCCTGGTGATGCAGATTAGCGAAAACGAGAATCCCGCCATTGATGACCTTTACAAGGTCGGGACCGCGGCCAAAATAGTCAAAAAGATAAATCTTCCCGACGGGGGGGTAAATATTTTTATTTCCACCCTCAAGCGTTTTAAGGTGAAGAAAACCCTGAGCGCCTCCAATCCCATACTGGCCGCGGTGGAGTACCTTGAGGAGGAGGGGGATGACACCAATGAGGTCAAGGCCCTGACCAGGGCGCTGATCAGCGAGATGAAGCAGATATCGGAGAATAACCCGCTTTTTTCCGAAGAAATGCGGCTCAATATGATCAATATAGATCATCCGGGAAAGATAGCCGATTTTATTGCCAGTATTCTGAATATAGACAAGGCGGAGCAGCAAAAGATACTGGAAATTCTCAATGTCCGCAAACGCATGGAGCAGGTGCTGGTTTTCATCAAAAAGGAACAGGAACTGCTGCGCATACAGAAGCGTATTCAAAAGGAAATAAACGAAAAAATAGAAAAATCCCAGCGGGATTATTTCCTCAAGGAAGAACTCAAGGCCATCAAGACTGAACTGGGCATGGTCTCCGACGCGAAAAGTTCCGAATACCAGAGGTTCAAGGAAAAGCTGGACGCCTTCGCGTTTTCCGGGGAAATCAAGGAGGCGGTGGATCAGGAGCTGGAGAAATTCAACCTCATGGATCCCAATTCGAGTGAATTCATCGTTACGCGAAACTACCTTGACTGGATAGTCAGCCTGCCCTGGAAAGAAACGGTCCCCGGTCTCTTTGATCTGGCCAGTGCCCAGAAGATACTCGAAGATGACCACTACGGGCTCAAGGATGTAAAGGCCCGCATTGTGGAATACCTTGCGGTGCGCAAGCTGAGAAACGATACCAGGGGTTCTATAATCTGCCTCGTCGGTCCTCCGGGGGTCGGCAAGACTTCCGTGGGCAAATCCATAGCGCGGGCCCTGAGTAAGGAATTTTTCCGCTTTTCGGTAGGCGGCATGAGGGACGAGGCGGAAATCAAGGGGCACCGGCGTACCTATATAGGCGCCATGCCGGGAAAAATCATCCAGGGCCTTAAAATAGTCAAGACCAGAGACCCGGTGTTCATGATAGACGAAATAGATAAAATGGGGCAGAGCTATCAGGGCGACCCTTCAAGCGCCCTCCTTGAAGTTCTGGACCCCGAGCAGAACAACAGCTTCCGCGACCATTACCTTGACCTCCCCTTTGATGTGTCCCATGTGTTCTTTATCGTTACCGCCAATACCCTTGATACGATTCCCCCGCCTCTCATTGACCGCATGGAGTTGATTCAGCTTCCCGGTTATATTGATACCGAAAAACTCGAAATCGCCCGGCGCTATCTCATTCCCAAAAGTCTTTTGAAGAACGGCCTTAAAAGAAACCAGGTAAAGTATTCCAGAGACAGCCTCATCCATATCGCGAACGGCTATGCCCGCGAGGCGGGCGTGCGCAACTTCGAAAAGAACCTGGACAAGATACACCGCAAGCTCGCCAAATTCATTGTCGAAAAGGACGAGACTTCGGACACTGCCCGCCCCGGAACCGGCGGCAGTAAAAACGCCCAGGTCAAAACAGGCGGGGAGAACGGAAAAACCCCTTCGTCCGCGGCCGTATCTCAAGCCGCCATACCACAGGCCGTCGTATCTCAAACCGCCGCGCCACAGGTCGCCGTAATTCCTGCCGCCGGAGCGTCAGGGCCGTCGTTAGGCGCCAGAGCGGCGCCTGTGGAAAAATTCACCCTGGATAAACGCCAGATAGAAAAATACCTTGGCAAGCCGGTGTTTTCCGAGGACGTGATAAAAAAGGCCGAGAAGCCCGGTATGTCGGTGGGCCTTGCCTGGACCAGCATGGGCGGTGATACCCTGGTGATAGAAGCCATTTCGCTTCCCGGCAAGGAGGGCCTTACCCTCACCGGAAAAATGGGCGACACGATGAAGGAGTCGGCCACCATAGCCATGACCGTAGCCCACAAAATGGCCGCCGAAAAATACGGCGTCGCCGGTGAGTGGTTCGAGAAAAACCACATACACCTCCACATACCCGAAGGCGCCACGCCCAAGGACGGGCCGTCGGCGGGCATAACCATGGCGGTGGCCCTCCTTTCGCTCATGAGGAACAGGATCATCACCGGCAATATGGTAATGACCGGCGAACTTTCCCTTACCGGCCAGGTACTGCCCATAGGCGGCCTTAAAGAAAAAACCGTAGCCGCCAGACGGAACAAGGCGCGGCACATTATCATCCCCAAGCAGAACCTCCGCGACCTTGACGAGATCCCCGATCATGTAAAGAAAGGCCTTGAGTTTCACCCTGTGGAACGCTTTGAGGAAGTCCTTGCTTTGGCCCTGCCGGATTCGTAGCAGGGCGTTGCGCTAGGCCGCACGGAAAAAATATGCTAGGCTATAGCTGAGGGGGATGTATGACTACAAACAAAGCGGCAGCGAAAAAGGTCGCGGCAGCCGCAAAAAAACCCTCCAAAACAGCGGTCAAAAAGATAACCCAGGCCGACATACAGGCGAATTTTGACAGAATTCAGAAAGTCCAGGAGGAGGCATGGGAAGCCATCAGGGAGACGCAGCGGAACATTGGCGGCCTCAATAATACGGTGGGATCGCTGGTTGAACACATTATGACTGCCGGATTACCGCAAAAATTTAAGCGGTTCGGCTTTACCTTTGACCGGATAAGCACCGTAAAATGGGCGGACGGGGAAAACAATATCTATACGGAAATAGACGGGCTTCTGGAAAACGGCAGTCAGGCAATGATAGTGGAAGTAAAAACAACTCTGCGGAACGAAGATGTTGACGGCCATATCAAACGTATGGAAAAAGTCCGTAAATATGCCGATCTGCACAGCGACAAGCGGAATTTTTTCGGCGCGATAGCCGCCGCCATTGTGGATAAAAGCCCCAGGGAATACGCCCTGAAAAAAGGCTTTTTTGTCATAGAGCCCTCCGGGGAAGATGTAAAAATAACAAAACCGGTTTCTGAGAAAGTGTGGTAGCAGGGCGCCGCGCTCTAGCCCCCGCGGGTTTCAAGGAAGTTCCGGGCTATGGGGTCATCGGGTTCCAGTTCGAGGACGGTTCTGAAAAAGGCGCCGGCTTCGTCGTCGCGGCTGTTTTTCAGGGCGAGTATGCCGAGGTTGGAAATTATTTTTATGTTTTCGGGGTCCTTTCTCAGCGCACCTTCCAGTTCTTTGCGGGCTTCCTGAAGCTGGCCCTGCTCCATGAGGCAGATGGCGAGTTCGTTTCTGGTGTCGGCATTGTCGCCGCCGAGTTCCAGGGCTTTGCGGAAGGCGGCCTCTCCGTCTGCCCAGCGTTCAAGGCGGCGCAGCCCCCAGCCCAGGGTAAACCAGCCGTTCCAGACTTCGCTGTGGCGTTCAAGAAAATTCCTTGCCTTTTGTATGCCTTCGTTTTCCCTGCTGTTTCGTATGAGTTCGCAGGCTTCCCGGAAAACAGCGTCGTCAAGGTTCCGCACTCTGATTTCCTTTAC
>JAIRXO010000107.1 GCA_031268255.1 Spirochaetaceae bacterium | reverse complement strand
ATGCCCCAACCCGTCAGCTTTCTTTTTGCCTGTCTTTCCGGTATACTCCTTTGAGAGTCTTACACAGGAGGGACAGGCATGCAGAATTTCGAGTACTGGAACCGCACAAAAATCATCTTCGGAAAGAACACCGAACAAAAGGTGGGCGAAGAGACACTGCAATACGCGGAAAAAGACGGAGCGGCCTTTCGCGTACTGCTTCATCATTCAGGCGGGTCGTCAGTTAAGTCGGGCCTTGTCGGGAAGGTGAAAGACAGCCTTAAAGCTGCCGGAGTGGGGTGGGTCGAACTTGACGGGGTAAAACCCAATCCAAGGCTTTCCAAAGTATATGAAGGAATAGAACTCTGCCGGAAGGAAAAACTCCGCTTTATTCTGGCCGTAGGCGGCGGATCGGTCATTGATTCTGCCAAGGCCATAGCCGCCGGGGTTCCCTATTCAGGCGATGTGTGGGACTTTTTTGAGCGCAAGGCAAGCCCCGCCTCTGCCCTGCCTGTGGCCGTAGTGCTTACCATTCCCGCGGCGGGAAGCGAATCCAGCATCAGTTCGGTGATTACCAATGAAAAAGGCCCCTGGAAGCGGGCTCTTAATACTGAATGTATACGCCCGGTATTCACCATAATGAATCCCGAACTTACCTACGGTCTTCCCGCCTACCAGAGCGCCTGCGGCATCTGCGACATGCTCGCCCATATTATGGAGCGGTACTTTACCAAAGAACCCAATGTGGAGCTTACCGACGAACTCTGCGAGGGAACTATGCGGACCATCATACGGAACGCCAGGCGTATTTTTTCTGGAGGAGAGAAGGATTACAACGCCAGGGCCGAAATCATGTGGGCCGGTTCCCTTGCCCACAATAACCTCCTCAGCACCGGACGTATCGGCGACTGGGCGAGCCACGCCATTGAACACGAACTTTCGGCCCTGTTTGATATAGCCCACGGCGCGGGACTTTCCATAATTTTCCCCGCCTGGATCAAATACAACATCAAAGAGGACACCAAACGCATCGCCCGTTTTGCCGCCAAGGTATGGGGCGTTGACGGCGCTTATTATGATTTTGAACAGGCTGCCCTGGAAGGGATATTCAGGTTGAAGAATTTCTTCAAGTCCCTGGGCCTTCCGGTGAGTTTTGCCGGCGCGAAACTCGATACGGGCAAAATCCCCGAAATGGCCCGGCGTGCCGTCAGCTTCGGACCCATAGGCCAGTACCGCAAGCTCAACGAGGCCGATGTGGAGGCAATCTACCGCCTGGCCGCCCAGGAAACTTGACCCGCCCGGCCCGTGCTGGTACTATGCAATCGGCAGTGCATACCGTGGCCTATGTTGCGCTACGGCGTGCTACAATCGTTCACATACGCCGCTTCGCGGCGCTGGTCTCTGCCGGCGCCGCGGCCTGCCTAAAGGCAGTCCGCCTTTAGTTGGGGACAGAGCTTTTATAGGGCGCCACGGCGTGTTACGATCGTTTATATCCGCCGCTTCGCGGCGCTTTTATTTGCCGGGGTGGTGGAATGGTAGACACCGGGGACTTAAAATCCCCTGGCCGCAAGGCCGTGTGAGTTCAAATCTCATCCCCGGCATAGTGGAATTTTTCGCCCCCTTGACAGTAAAGCGTGTAATTTTATAAACTGAGGTGTTACTACTAATAGAAACAAAGGAGTTGTTTTATGAAGAAGTGTATGGCCTCGGTATTGTGCATGGTTCTGATGGGTTTTGCGTCCTGCGAAAAAAAGAATGCATCGAATGGCCAGGTCCGTATCGGCATAGCGAAGTTTGTGCAGCATGAGGCTCTGGATGCCTGTGAAAACGGTATTCTCGACGCTCTGGCAGAGAGGGGTGTGGACGCGATTATTGATCTCCAGAATGCCAATAGCGACGCGAACACTTCGGCCCAGATAGCCAATAAGTTCAAGTCCGACGGGGTTACCCTGGCCGTGGGCATTGCCACGCCTACTGCCATAAGCCTTGCCAATGCCTTTTCGGATATTCCCGTGGTGTTTTCCGCGGTTACAGACCCGGTGGGCGCCAGGCTGGTTTCGACTCTGGCCAATGGCGAGGGCAATGTGACTGGTTTGTCGGACGCTATTCCCACTTCCGATCATATCGCGTTGTTCAGGGAACTGGCGGGTATCAAAACCCTGGGCTATATCTACACCAGTTCAGAGGCCAATTCAATTTCGGCCTTTGCCCTGGTCGAAGAAGCCTGCAGGGCGCAGGGAATCGCCCTGGTAACCCAGACTATATCCACGTCAGCCGAACTCAGGCAGGCCGCCGAAGCCATTGTAAACAGGGTGGACGGGATTTACCTTACCACCGATAATACGGTGTTCTCGGCGTTGGCCGCCCTGATACAGGTTTTTACCGCCGCCAAAAAGCCGGTTTTTTCCGGTGATGTAACGGCTGCCCTGAACGGGGGCTGCATGGTCGCCTCTGGTTTCAACTACTACAAGGCGGGTCTTGCCACAGGGTATATAATCGCCGACATACTGGCAGGTAAAAGGCCCCAGGATATTCCGGTTAAATTTCTCACTGAGCCTTCGGAATCGGACCTGCTCATAGACCTGGACGCGGCGAAAAACTGCGGTATTACCATACCAGAACAATATCTGTCTATGGCAAACTATATTTTTGAAGAAGGGAAGCTGACCAGCAAATAATTATGGTTTCAGGAATTCTTACCGAAGGACTTATTTACGGCATCATGGTGCTGGGGGTATTCATCACCTTCAGGGTGTTGAATTTCGCCGACATGACCGTAGACGGGTCCTTTCCCATGGGCGCGGCCATCATGGCCGTGCTGCTTACCCGTTCTTTTCCGGCATCCGCCGCGATTCCCATTGTTTTTGCCGGAGGGGCGCTGGCCGGTTTTGTAACCGCCCTCATTCATACAAGGTTGAAAATCCCCGACCTCCTTTCCGGCATACTTACCATGACCATGCTCTATTCGGTGAATCTGCGCATCATGTCCAACAGGGCCAATCTTTCCCTCCTCAGGGTCCCGACTCTTTTTGCCCGCATAAGCGCCCTGGCCGAAGGCATTCTGCCTGGCATTTTGCCTGGCAGAATTCCTGGCATTTTGCCAACATCACTGGCGGTGGTGCTGTACTGTATTCTGGTGCTTGCCGCGGTCAAGATAATACTGGACCTTTTTTTTCATACTGATTTTGGCCTTTCTATGGGGGCCCTGGGCGCCAATCCCCAGCTCATTATTTCCCAGGGCATGAATCCCGACGTTATAAAAATGGTAGGCATATCTCTGGCAAACGGCCTTGTGGCGGTTTCCGGTTCCTACGCGGCCATGTACCAGGGCTTTGCCGATGTCGGCCTGGGGAGCGGCATGATAGTTTCGGGCCTTGCCTCCCTCATGATAGGCGAATTTCTCATGCGGTCAAACCGCATAGGTATTCAGACCCTGCGGGTTATACTTGGTTCCATACTGTACCGGAGCCTCATGTATATTGCCAGAAACTACGGTTATAAAATTCACATGAACCCCAATGACCTGAAACTCATGACAGCCCTTCTCATCATACTTTGCCTTGTCCTTTCCCGGTCAGGATTCAGGGCGGGAACGCGGACCAGAAAAAAAACGCCGGAGGCCAAACCGTGATCAGCATCAAAGACCTCTCGGTTGTTTTTCTCCGGGGGAGCGCCGATGAGAATACGGCCCTGGACAATATACAGCTTACCGTCGGGGAAGGGGAATTCGTTACCATCATCGGTTCCAACGGCGCGGGAAAAACCACCCTGTATAACGCCATCGCCGGAACGATTATCCCCACATCAGGGCGCGTGTTTCTCAGGGACTCAGGCGCCGAGCGGGACATCACCAGGGACCCTGAATACAGGCGGGCCAGGTATATAGGCCGTATTTTTCAGAACCCCCTTCTGGGAACCGCCGGCCGCATGACTCTGGCGGACAACATGATGATATGCCACAGGAAGGGTTACAAGGGCCTCAAAATCAGCCTGACAAAAAGCATGAAGGAGTATTTCCGGGAACACCTTGCGACCCTCGGCATGGGTCTTGAGAACAGGCTTAACGACAATGTGGAACTTTTTTCGGGAGGACAGCGCCAGGCCCTGACCCTGCTCATGACGGTCATGTCGAAGCCGAGCCTCCTGCTGCTCGACGAGCATACCGCAGCCCTTGACCCCCGGAACGCCGAGATGATTATGGACCTGACCCTCCGTTTCGCGTCAGAGTACAATCTTACGGTGATGATGATAACCCATAACATGAACCATGCCCTGGAATTCGGCAGCCGGCTGCTTATGATGGATTCGGGCAGAATCATCCTCGACATCGACGCCGGTGAAAAGGCAAAGCTCACCACAGACGATATTATCCGGCGCTTCAAGGCGATAAAGAATCAGGACCTTGCCAGCGACGAGATGCTTCTGGGCTGAACTGCGAGTGGTACAGCGTGCTGTAAAGGCCGCCTGAGGCGAGGAGTTCTTCGTGGCGGCCTTCTTCCCTGATGCCCTTGTCGTCAAGGACCACGATACGGCCGGCGTTCCGCACTGTCGAGAGCCTGTGGGCAATGATGAGGGTTGTACGCCCCCTGGCCAGTTCCGTAAGGGCCTGTTGTATTTTGAATTCAGTAACGCTGTCCAGGGCGCTGGTAGCTTCGTCAAGTATCAGTATGGGCGGGTTTTTGAGAAAAATACGGGCTATGCTTATGCGCTGCTTCTGTCCCCCCGAGAGCGTTATGCCTCGTTCTCCCACAATGCTGTCGTACCCGTCCTTCATTGCCATAATATCCTCGTGGATTTCGGCTTTTCTGGCGGCTTCGATGATTTCTTCCGCCGCCGCGTCAACGCGGCCATAGGCTATATTGTCCCTGATGGTTCCGGCGAACAAAAACACATCCTGCTGGACTATGCCTATATTGCGCCTGAGGGATTCGAGGGTAAGGTTCCGTATATCAGCGCCGTCTATGGTGATGCTCCCTTCCTGGACTTCGTAGAAGCGGGGAAGAAGATGGCAAAGGGTACTTTTTCCGCCGCCTGAGGGCCCCACAAGGGCTACGGTGGTTCCCGCCGGTATGGAAAGCCGTATTCCCTTAAGTACAAAATTTTCGTCCGAATCCCGGCTGCCGTTACGCGCCTCGCTGTACGAAAAACCCACATCCCGGTATTCGATATCGCCTTTGACATTCGAGAGGGTTACGGCGTCTTTCCGGTCGATGATGTCAGGCTTAATGGCCATTATTTCGAGGAAGCGGTTAAAGCCCGCCATGCCGGTGCTGTACTGTTCAACAAAATTCTGAAGCCGCCTTATGGGCTGGAGAAAGGCCGAGGCAAAGAGGTTCGCGGTGATTAGTTCGGGAAGGGTCATCCTTCCAGCCGCGATGAGCAGTGCCCCCGCGGCGATGACCGCCACATTGAGCAGGCTGGTCATAAATTCAAGTTTGCTGTGAAAGTCGGCCATTGACTTGTAATAGCCTTTCTTGGCGTTTTTGAGGAACTCGTTTCCGCCCCTGAATTTTTTGTTTTCATAGCCTTCGTTGGTAAAGGCCTTGGCAAGCCTGGCCCCTGAGATGCTCGACTCAAGGGAGGCGTTTATTTCGGCTATCTTTTCCTTGACCGAGCGGGAACTGTTCATAAGGCTGACCCGGGAAACCAGGGTATGGACTATCATCAGGGGAACGAGGCACAAAAGCACCAGAGCCATTTCCCAGCTCATAAAAAGAACAATGAGAAACGAACCCAGAAGGGTTAAAAGGGATATAAAAAGGTCCTCAGGGCCGTGGTGAGCCAGCTCGGTTACTTCAAAAAGATCGTTTGTAACCCGGGACATGATATGGCCGGTACGGTGGTTATCATAGAACGAAAAGGGAAGTTTCTGGAGGTGGGCAAAAAGATCCCGCCTCATATCCGCCTCGATATAAGCGCCCAGGGTATGGCCCCAGTAGGTAACAAAAAAGCTGAACGCCGTTCTCAGGATATAGAGCAGCACCATAAATCCTATCATGATGAAAAGCCGCTTGAGGTTCCCCGGCGTGATTAGTTTTTCCAGGGCGTATTTGGTCATTACCGGAAAGGCAAGGTCGGCGCCCGCAATGAGGGAGGCGCAGAACATATCGGCAAGAAAGAGGGGAAAGTGGGGCCTGTAGTACGACGCGAATACCGCCAAAGCCTTTGCGCCGGATGTTCTTTTTCTGGGAGATTTTGCTGCCATCGCGAATTCACCTAAAGTATAACCGAAACAGGAACAAAAGGAAAGGCTTTACACAGCCCGAACCTTTTCGGTATAGTATAGGCATGATATTTCCCTTGGAAGAACTTATCGAATACGATAGCAATATGTACGAAATCACCTGCGCCGCTTCCCGGAGGGCCTACCAGCTTTCCATGCTCAGGGATGAGGAAATCGACGAAAATGACGGCAAGGTGGTTTCCCTTGCGGCCAGGCAGATTTTTACCAGGCAGATTGAATTCCGCATTGAGGAATGAAGCCTTGTCCCGGAGCTTCTTCCCGCACCGGAGAGCCGGATAGGGCCGGAAACGCCGGGGTTTTGGAAGATGTTCCTGTTTTTATACTCTTCGGTCCCACCGCGTCAGGTAAAACAGCCCTGGTAGAGGAGCTTTTTACCGGAAAGAACGCCCTTCCCGCCGAACTGGTCTCCGCGGACTCAATGCAGGTTTACCGGGGCATGGACACAGGAACCGCCAAACCCTCCCGGGAACTCAGGGCAAAGCTCCCCCATCACCTTATTGATATCAGGAACCCCGATGAACAGTTTAACTCAGGCGAATTTGTTCACCTGGCCGACGCCGCCTGTCTTGACATAGCAAGGCGGGGAAAACTGCCGGTTGTTTCAGGCGGGACAGCTTTTTACCTTAAAAATTTTGTCCTCGGCCTTCCTGACGCTCCCCCTTCGGACAGCGCGATTCGGAAAGCCCTCAAGGATGAATGGGAAACCCTTGGCCCCGGTCCCCTCATGGAAGAACTTGCCACAGTTGACAGGGAAAGCGCGTCCCGCATCCACGCCAATGACCAGTACCGCATACTCAGGGCCCTTGAGGTATACAGGCTTACAGGCCGCCCTTTAAGTTCCTACAGCAGCGTTTCGGGCCTCCGGGGAAGCATCTTTCCCCGGAAGGAAACGCCGCCCCTTCGCTACCGTTTCCTCCTGGTGGGGCTGCGCCGTGAACGGGAAGAACTTTACAGACGAATAAATGAACGCTGCGCGGCCATGTTCAGGGACGGCCTCCC
>JAIRXO010000089.1 GCA_031268255.1 Spirochaetaceae bacterium | reverse complement strand
GGAATCCGCGACAGCAGTTCCAGCGACAGCAGCAGTCCCGGAGCCAGCAGAGTCGGCAGTTCCGGCAACGGCAGAATCCGCGACGCCCGCGGCGACGGCAGCCCCGGCGGAGTCGGCAGTATCAACAGCGGCCCCGGCTTCGGAAACCGGTTCCAGGTCTATCGCCAGCTCGTCGCTGACCGTGGCGATGATTTCCAGCAGTTCGCTGCGCCTGACCGGTTTGTTGATATAGCCGTTAAACCACTGGAGCAATGTCATCTTCGCGTCCGCGCCGAGCATTCCGTGGGGAACCATGAGTACAAGACCGGCGGCGTTGATTTCCCTGTCGGCGTTGATTTCAGCGGCAAGACGCCAGCCGTCCATGAGGGGCATGACCATGTCAACAAAGCAGAGGGTATAGGGCTTTCCTTCCCTCGCCGCCAGACGCATCAGGGAAAGGGCTTCTTCGCCGGAAGACGCCCTGCCCACGGAATCAAGACCCAGGTCCCGCAGATAGGTTTCCGTTACTTTGGCCGCGTCAGGATAATCATCGACCACAAGCACCCTTCCGCCGGTACCCGGGGCAAGGGCCAGGGGCGCCTTTGTCCGGGCGGAACGTTCAAGAGGTATGGTAAAGCGGAACACCGAACCGCCCCCCTCGTTGGGAACCATTTCGATGACGCCCTTCATGAGTTCCACGAGGTTACGGGAGATAGAAAGCCCGAGGCCGGTTCCGCCAAAGCGCCGGGTATTGGAGGGATCGCCCTGGAAAAATGTGCTGAAAAGCTGTTTCCTGTTTTCCTCGGGGACGCCTATTCCCGTATCGGCCACAGCCACGCGCACCGCCTCTTTGCCGTCCAGGTCCAAAAGACGCCCCGAAATGGTAACGCCCCCCTTCCGGGTGAATTTTACCGCGTTTTTTACCAGGTTGATTACTATCTGCCTGAATTTGTTGGGATCGCCCTGGATGAGTATGTCCGTTCCGGGGGGAAGATCAACAATCATTTCGAGGTCCTTTTTATGGGCCTCCATGGAAATCATCTCCACAGCCTGTTCAATGGTTTCGGCCAGTTCAAATTCAGTATGTTCAAGTTCCATCTTTCCGGCTTCGATTTTGGAATAATCAAGAATATCGTTGATAAGCGAGAGGAGCACCTCAGCCGAAAATTTTACCTGCCGCGAATATTCGGCCTGTTCGCGGTCAAGGCTGGTGTCCTGGAGCAGTTCCGTCATGCCTATGATGGTCTGTATGGGAGTTCTGATTTCGTGACTCATGTTGGCAAGAAAACGGCCCTTTGCCTCTACGGCTTCCTCGGCGTTTGCCTTGCCCTCCCTGAGCCTGCGTTCATGCTGCCTTTCTTTGGTTTCTTCCCGTATGATGATGCCGATAAAAGGCCCCTGTATGCCCTCAGGCGCGCCAGGAATACCGCTGATAAGCCAGGCTATGATTCTCAGCCAGCGATTATTCCCGTCGTGGCCGTCAAGGAGGTATTCCACTTCCGCCCAGTTAAGCGTACCCCCTCTCAGTTCCTGAACCACGGCGGAAAATTCAGGCACATTGCGCCGGGCAAGCATATCCTGAAACGTCTCCCGGGCAAAACCGAGAGGTACACCCCAGATACCGTGGTAGAGACGGCGGAATTCCTCGTTGGCCTTGATGATGTGGCCTTCTATGTCTGCCAGAGCCATGGGAAACCTGGCTTCCCTGAAAAAGCGGAAATAAGGATTGGAAGACGGCCGTGCGCTTTCCGCCATGGCTTAAAAATTCACCCTGAGTATTTCCATGGTTTTTTTGAGGAGATCGTCAGGCTTGAGAGGCTTTACCATATAGCTTTTTATACCCATCTGGAAAGCCTTGATTACCGTATCCCGCTGGGTAAGCGCCGAAAGAACTATAACCGGCTGTTCCAGACCCCTGCCCCGGAGAACCTTGAGTACCTCAAAACCATCGGTATGGGGCATCATAAGATCAAGAAACACCAGGTCAAAATGTTCCTTTTGCAGGGCCGAAAGATACTCGGACCCGTCGGAAAAGACCGACACGCTGGTTCCCACTTTCTGGAAAGTGTTTTTGATAAGTTCCTGTATGACAAAATCATCGTCCACCGCGGCAATCCTTAAATTTTTCGCCACATCCTTTACATCCTCAAGACTCATGTGCTTGTTCTTGTTCTCCGCGTCAAAACGGAGCTGCATTGATTCAGGCTGGCCCGACTGTGCCGCCTGAAGCACCCTGTCGCCTATGATCTCGGCCTTTTTTTCGCCAAACTCCATGCTGCCGTCCAGTTCGGAAAGGAGACCGTCCAGGGCGTACTGAAGATTGCTCACCACTTCGATATTCTCATAGTCCTTCTGCCCGGCAATGAATTTCTTGAAAAATTCATCCCTGGTAAGAACCCGCACATTACGGCGCTTTGCCCTGGAGGACTGAAGCACCGTATCCAGAAGTTTGTGGAGATTCGGACCATCGGTAAACGTAAAGGATATATCACTCAGCATGACAATGAGCTTGGGAACCCGTATCTCGTAGAGTTCTATAAGCTCAATTATTTTGAAACGCAGCAGATCGAGCTTGTCCCTGTTAAGACCCTGGGCAATCTCGACAAAAATAATATCGTCGTTGACATGGGCCTCCATGATGGAGGGCGTCTCGTCAACCTCGAAAGGAACACCCAAAAGTTCGGTGAGGGTAGTAAAGAGCGTGTCAATTTTTATGGGCTTGGCGAACACCTTTTTTACATTGTACGGAACCAGCTCGATGATTTCTTTCTGATCAATGCGCTGGGCCAGGACAATGACCGGTATCTTCGCCGTATTGGGATTTTTCTTTTTTTCCCTGAGAATATCAAAAATATTCTGCCTTTCCCCGCTGAGGTGGTAATCCATGATTATCAAGTCAGGAACCAGAGTCCTGATCTTCGCCGTCCCATCCAGCCCGTTGACCGCCACGCTCGCGTCAACACCGTTGTCGGCCAGTTTGGTACGCAGGTATTCACGAAACAAAGGGGACTCATCAATTACCAGTACATGCCTCATATAATAAGCCT
Source organism: Spirochaetaceae bacterium (assembly GCA_031268255.1). Lineage (GTDB taxonomy): Bacteria > Spirochaetota > Spirochaetia > Treponematales > Breznakiellaceae > JAIRTD01. Next base: position 5,530 of record JAIRXO010000089.1, on the reverse strand, counting down.
CTATGGTATTCTACGGAACCAGACGATGATAGACAAGAGGGGGAGCACATCGTGATCCCAATCAGGGAAGCGCGCTTCCTGCTGTCTTTCCGGCGGCGAAAGCGAATCGCCCGTCCGTCCGCTGGCCGCTTCGCGTCCAAAGCTCCCGGACAGGCTGGATTCGCCCCCGCCGCCGGAGACCTTTCAACGGGCGCTTCCCGGATTAGTTTGCGTTGTGTTCCCATCTCTTTACGCGGCTCCCCCTCGCTCCATAAAAACGCTTGCGCGTTTGTTATTCCGCTACCCCCACGATGCCGTATAAGACGCCGTCGCGTCTCGAAGGGCCGCCTGCGCGGGAGCCTTGCGGAGCAAGTCTCGCCTTACCTCCCAAAATTTGGTGACTGACACCTTTTTTGAAATTTGGTGACTGACACCTTTGCGGCGAAAATTTTTTTAATCAGTGCTGTCCGCACGGTCTACTTTCCCTCAAAAACTAATGGGAAAGTGTAATCTTGAATTTGGAATTGCCGCCCTGGTATACTGTTTTAAGGAGTATGCGTATGGCGAAAAAGGTTCTTTTTTTACTGGCCGAGGGTTTTGAGGAAGTGGAGGCAATAACCCCCCTGGATTATCTTCGCCGGGCGGGGATCGACGTGCTTATAGCGGCGGTAACGCCCGGAAAAACAGTGCGCGGCGCACATGATATAGCTGTGGAAGCCGGGCGCCTCCTTGAGGATCTTAAAAAAGAAGGGGCCCTCAAGGCCGATCTCTGGGACGCGGTGCTTATGCCCGGCGGTTCGCTCGGGGCGGCGAATATTGCCGCGTCAAAGACCGCGGGGGCCTTTATCAGGGACATGGCCGCCTCAGGCAGGCTTGTTTCGGCCATCTGCGCCTCTCCGGCTGTGGTACTCGCGCCCCTGGGCCTCCTTAAAGGGAAACGCTTTACCTGTTACCCCGGGGCGGAACAATCTGTCAGCGGCGCGGACTGGTCTGACGAAAGGGTCGTTTTGGACGGCGGCATACTTACCAGCCGGGGGCCGGGGACAGCCGCCGAATGGGCCCTAAAAAATATCGAACTCCTTGCCGGGGCGGGGAGGGCGGGGGAAGTTGCCGAGGCGGCCCTGGTCAGGTAATCCTGATTGGCAGGCGGGGTTCAGCGTTACCCCAGGAATCACCGCTTTAATGTACCTACAGCCGGTACTTTTCTTTCAGGGCCGCGAATTTTTCTCTTGTGTCCGTGTCAATGGCCGTGCCTGGTATGGCGAGAACAAGGCCCGCGGCCTCGTTTGCCAGGGCCGCACATTCGGCAAGGGGCCTTTTTTGTATCCAGGCGCTCATAAAAGCCCCGCAGAAGGCGTCGCCCGCGCCGGTGCTTTCAAGAGGGAAGCGGGGCCTGGTTTTGGCCTGTATGACGCTTCCTCCGGCGTATACCTCGGCTCCCCGGGCTTCCTTTTTGACCACGATGACCGGGAAGGCCCCGTTTCCGGTGAGTTTTTTTAGGGAAAGTCCTGCCAGAGTGGTAAATACCTCCGCTTCTTCCTCATTCATAAAGAGGAGGAGGGGAAGGGCCGTCGCGTATTCAAGGAGCTTTTTTCCCAGGCCGCGGACTATGAACGGGGCTCCCGCGTCTATGGCCGCCGGAATCCCTCCGGCCAAGGCTTCGGCGAGGAGGGCTGCGGCAAGTTCCTGTGCGGGAAGCATATAGCCGTCGAGAACAAGGGCTCCGGCCTTTCGTATCAGGCCCGGCATCAGCGCGCCGGGACTCAGTTCCGTTGAAGCGCCCGGAGAGGCTATGATTTCGCGGGTTCCGGTATGGTCATGCAGTATAACGCAGCTTCCTGTGGGATTTTTTCCCCGCGAAAGGAAGGGCGTTACCTGGACGCGGCGCAGTTCAGCCTCAAAGAAAAGGGCCGCCTCGTCGCCCTTTCCCTCTGGCCCTTGTCCCACGGTTCCGGCAAAACCGGCCTTTACGCCAAGCAGGGCGGCGATTTTCGCCGCGTTGGCGGCCCCGCCTCCGGCGGTGCGGACCGGATCGCGCAGTGAGGCCAGGATGGCGGCCATGCCGGCGCTGTCCACATGCCGTACCCTGGTTTCTCCGGTAGTATAGTGCCCCTGGTACGGGGCGTAGACATCCACCAGGGCGTTACCCACAAAGAGTAACGCCGCTTTGTCCCGGCTTTCCAAACTTACTGTGGTCTTGCCACAATTTCCGCCAGTTTGGGATTTTTGGCCAGGTCCGCTTTGAGTCCTTCGGCCCTTCCCTTGTTTACATAATCCCTGCTCTGGAAAGAATAGGTAAACCTGGTGTGTATGTCATAGCTTCCCTCAAGGAGCGCGTGGGCGTCCTCGGTCATAACCAGTTCCTCGTCGGTGGGGATGACGAATACGGGGATGGCCGAATCTGACGCGGATATGAGGCTTTCGGTGTTGCGGGTTTTAGCCAGCTCGTTTTTGGAAGGATCGTATTTAATGCCCAGGGGTTTAAGACCTTCGAGTATCTTGCTCCGTATAAACGCGGCGAATTCTCCTACCCCGGCGGTGAGTACCAGGGCGTCAACCCTGCCCAGGGCCGCCATATAGGCGCCTATGTATTTCCGTACCCGGTAGGATTCAATATCCTGGGCGAGGGCGGCCCTCTTGTCCCCCGCCTGGGCGGCGGTCTGTATGTCCCGGCGGTCGGTGTATTTTCCGGTGATGCCCAGGAGACCCGATTGTTTGTTCAGCGCCGTTTCCATTTCGGCGGGGCTCATGCCGGTTTTTTTCATCACATAGAAGGGCACGGCAAGGTCTCCGTCTCCTGAACGGGTTCCCATCACAAGGCCCTCAAGGGGGGTGAGCCCCATGGAGGTGTCAAAGGAACAGCCGTCCTTGACGGCATTTATCGAAGAGCCGTTGCCCAGATGGCAGATGATGAGATTGGTCTTAAAGGGATCTTTGCCCAGCAGCACCGCCGCCCTTTTGGCTGTGTAAAGAAAAGATGTACCATGAAAGCCGTAACGGCGCACGGAATATTTTTCGTACCATTCATAGGGAACGGCGTAAAGGTAGGATTCAGGGGGCATGGTCTGGTGCCAGGCGGTGTCCATGGTCGCGCAGTGCGGTATATCGGGGAGTACCTTTTTCGCCGCCGCTATACCCATGATGTTGGCGGGATTGTGGAGTGGGCCCAGGTCCCGCACTTCGTCAAAAACCTTGAGGGTGGCGTCGTCAACAATAACCGATTTGGTGAATTTATCGCCGCCGTGAACCACCCGGTGGCCGACTACCTTTATGAGGGACATGTCGCTTATAACCCCGGTCCCGGTAAGGGTTTTTATGATGAGGTTTACCGCCTCGGTATGATCCGGGCAGGGATGCTTTTCGGTATACTCATCTTTGCCTTTCGCCTTGTGGGAAATAAAGGAGCCGTCCATGGTAACCCGCTCCACCACTCCCACAGCCAGTATGTCCCGGGCTTCCCAGTCGTAAAGCTGATATTTTGCCGATGACGAACCGCAGTTCAGTGTTAAAATAACCATAATATTACCTCTCTTTATGTAACCCTGTTAAAATAGCACAAATAAAAAACAGTGAAAATAGCACTACAGGAGTTCGGTTCTTCCCCTTTCCCTGATTTGTCCGACAATGTCCCTGACCTTCTGGCTTTCTCCTTTCTTTGTAATAAGCACCGCTGGTTTGCCGTCCCTGGTCCGCACCACGACAATGAGGTCCTCTGTCCCGCACAGGGCCACAGGTATATCCGAATCAACAAAGCAGTTTTTCGCGCCTGAGGAATAGACTTCGGAGCTGTCTTTTACAAGGCCCGTGTAGGCGTCCCAGCTCCCCACGTCAAACCAGTCGAAGGCGGCGGCGACCATGATGGTAGACGCGCATTTTTCGGCTATGGCGTAATCAAAGGAAATGTTTTTTACCGCCCTGTAGGCGCTGTCAAGGTCGCGCCAGTTTTCGAGTATGCGCACCCCTTTTTCGGTTCTGAAGGAGGTTTCTCCCGGAGCGGTGAGGGCGTTAAAGGGGCTTATTACTTCCGGCGCTTTCCCCCGGAATTCGTGCAGTATAAAGCGGGAGCCAAAGGCGAACATTCCTGAGTTCCAGAAAAAATTCCTGCGGGAAATAAATTCCTCCGCTGTCCTCTGACTGGGTTTTTCCCTGAAGGAGGCCACCCTGAACACCCTGGGGTCTCCGGGCCGGCCCTGTTTTTTTACGAATTCAGGCTCCTCGGGGTTGGAGAGGAGTTCCGCCGCCTCTATATACCCATAGCCTGTTTCGGGAAATGAGGGCGTTATGCCAAAGACGGCGAGTTTATCCTGCAGGGCATAGGCCGCCGCGGCGGCGGTGTTGGCGGGAAAGAGTTCCGTGGGCCTGATGATATGATCGCTTGTAAGGACCAGTATGGTCCTGTCCCCTCCCGATACCCAGTCGGCGTAGAGGGTTCCGCAGGCAATGGCCGCGGCGGTGTTTTTCGCCTCAGGTTCGGGGATGAGGACCAGGTGTTTAAGTTCTTCTTTGCCGAAGATGCCGCAGTCCTGTATAATGCGGTCCGTATGGGCCTTGCCCGCTATGACTATGACCCTGCCGTCGCCTTCCCTGTCGATGACCGCGAAGGCCCGTTCCAGGGAAGTCTGGAAAAAACTCCTGCCGTTTCCCGAATCAAGAAACTGCTTTGGCCGCGCCGAATTGCTTGCCGGCCAGAGCCTGGTCCCTGAACCGCCTGCCATTACTATACAGTCATTAACAATCACTGGTTTCCCCTTTTCCCTCCAGAATAAAACCCTTACGCGGTTCTGGCAAGGACTTATCTTGTTTCAGGCTCCTTTTTCCGGTACACTGGGAAAAGGTATGGAAATTTTACTTCTTGGAAGCGAACTGCTGCGGCAAAAGGCCGGGCCGGTAGAGGAAATCAACGGGGATATTGCCCTCCTCGCCTCCGGCATGATAGAGGCCATGCACGATGGCAAGGGCATAGGCCTGGCGGGCCCCCAGGTCGGGGTCATGAAACGTATTTTTGTCGTTCATGTAGAAGGGGATGTCCCCAGGGTATTCATCAATCCGTCTATAGTAGGTACATCCGAGGAGCAGGTAAAATACGAAGAAGGCTGTCTCTCCATACCCGGCGTGTATACCGACGTGATACGGAGCGGAACGGTCAAGGTGCAGGCCTGGAACGAAAAGGGCCGCCGCTTTATTCTTGAGACCGAAGGCATACTGGCGAGGGTCATTCTGCACGAGTATGACCATCTTGAGGGAGTGCTGTTCATAGACCGCATCTCGGAAGTCAAGCGGAACCGCATAAACGCCAAATTCGAAAAACGCGGGAAGGCGTAACGCATGCGCGTTCTTTTCGCCGGCAGCCCGGCCATAGCGGTTCCATCCCTGGAAGCCCTGGCGGACCTCAGCCTTGAAGGGACCGTCAGCCTTGTGGGGGATCTCAGCCTTGAAGGGGCCGTCAGCCTTGTGGGGCTGCTTACCAACCCCGACAGCCCCCGGGGAAGGAGGGGCGCTCCACAGCCCACCGATACCGCCGCCGCCGCTGAACGCATAGCCGCCCGCTTTG
>JAIRXO010000278.1 GCA_031268255.1 Spirochaetaceae bacterium | reverse complement strand
GCTCGCCGATTATTTCTATTCTGGTAATTTTGCCTTTAATGTCAAAGGTAATATTTGTTACTGTGGGGTCGGAAAGAGTAAAGGACGCGGGATCTTTAAGCTCTATCCTGCCGGAATCTATAAACGGGGGAGCGTATTTGTAAAGCGTAATCGGTGTGTTAGAACCCGCTTCATAGCCCCGTATTTCGATGTTGCTAAGAAAAGTCGCTTCATCGGCCAGGCGCACGTTAATCCAGTAGGTCTTTTTCCCATATTCTGTATTCGCCTCAAAGAGAATTTTATTTTCGGTGGTAATCCGTATGTCCATCGACCGGGCCTGGGGAGGGAGATCGGTAAAGTTGAATACTCCTGTGCCATTACTTTCGACAGGGGGCCCTGACGCATCTTCCATAGAGGCAAACATATCGTAGACCAGGGTAGTTCCAAAATCCCTGACCCCGGCCGTAACTTTAAGCTCTGTGGCGATGCTGTCAAGTTCGGCGTCATAGCCCGTATTGGTCATGATAAAATTGCCCAGGAGACGGTTTTTTGTAGTGTCTATAGTATCCCGTACATCAATATTGCCCAAATATGCGGCGCCCTGGCCCCAGGTAATTTTGAGCCTATAGTTTCTGGGGTACCGTGTTTCCCCGACAATGGAGTCGTAAATTGCTGCGGTAGCATGGATATAGGTGGTCTTTACATTGTTTTCCTCAAAAAGCGGCGTACAAAGTTCTGAAGGATCAGGGGGGGGGGGGGGGGGTATTGGTAAAGAAAAATTTTTGGGGATTTACCGACTCATTATAGCCTATAAAGTATTTTTCGTCAGGATAATACTGGGGATTTCTTGGGTAGAGTGTGTACGACACAACCACATCGCTTGAAGCATCAGGCGCTATCAAAACCTTTTGGGCGTAGTACGGTATTTCGATAGGATAATCAGTACCCGCCGCGTCAAAATTCACCATATAGTTATCGGTCTCATAACGCCAGAACGGATCTTCCGGGTTGGCGCTCAGGTTATTTCCCTTACCACTGTTGGTCCACACGCTCCCGTCAGAAACCCAGTAGGTATCGGTATCTGTATTATACACATAGTCATCCAGCCTCAGATCCGTCCCATGGTCGGCAAGTATCGCGGCGGCATTAGCCCAGGCGCCGCTGCCCCGGTTGCGGACACCCGGCGACCAATACCCAATAGTAACCTTGAGGTCCATCAGCGTACCCGGGGTGAAGCGCCTGGTAACCAGGACCTTATAACCTGTTTCCTCTCGGAATTCCTTGTATACCGAAAATTCTATCAGCATCTCCGAAAAGGCCGCCGGGAACGCATAGGCTCCGTCCTCAAAAGGAACCGGAGGCAGCTCAACGCCGTCCTCGCCTTTAAGGCGCAGACCCGCGCCATCACCATAGTATCCAGGATGAAAAGTTACACTCGCACCGGCCTCAGGATAGCCTGTGGGGATTATTTTCTCGGCTGCTTCATGCACATAAACAGTGTATTCTTTTATGTTCCGGTTAAACACAGGTTTTAAGGCGTAGGGAGCTTCCCCGGCGGTGTCCTTGTCAGTGCTAAATTGAATAGCGTCGGCCACAACAGGGCGGCTCAAATTGTGAATCATGTAGGGATTTTCGCAGGCGCAGAGAAAGAACGTCCCGCATAACACCAACCAGAGGTTCCTCATCACTTGTCTCCTGATTCTTTATTTATAACATGCCTATACTTACGAGATTTTGTTAAGTTTTGACTTTTTGGATAAATCCGGCCATGAACCATAAGTTCCTTATAATAATTATATCGTAATACGCGGCGGTTTTCAATTTTTCGAGCAAAAAATACCCATAAAAACCCGCTACATCATTATCGGAAGAAATTTTGACAGATTACAGGTGTTAATTATAATATAACGCAGGGGATAATGATTTTACCCACTGGAGAAAGAGTATGAAAAAATTTAATGAAAAAAGGGTGTTGGCCACTGGACCAAAGATTTCCGTACAATTTGTCAAAAAGACCATCTCTGTCATTTTAACAAGCATAGTGCTGTTGGCCTGCCAGACTGCTTCAAAATCACATTCGTTTGTTTCCGGTACAACAGAGGTATCCGCTGATTTTGTGATAGTTGGCGCCGGCGGGGCGGGCCTTAGCGCCGCCATATCGGCAGCCCAGCAGGGCCTTAAAGTTCTGATACTGGAAAAAATGTTCTTTGCGGGCGGGGCCACAGTCATGTCGGGCGGTGGAACCACAGCTACAGGTTCCCAATGGCAGAAAGGAGCGGGTGTCAAGGATGATCCTGAATGGCTTTTTATGGATATGCTTAAAAACGGCCATTTTTATAATAACCCCCATACAACCTGGTTTTACGCCAATAAGATCGGACCTTCATTTGACTGGCTCGTATCTCCTGACGGCGCCGGCATTCCCTACGGCAGACAGTTGAGCGGCCCGTCGGCGGAACACCGGGCCGGCAGAACCTATTCCGCCACAGGCGGAGGAGCGGGCCTTATAGAAAGCCTGGTCAACAAGGCCGCGTCAATGAACATTGATATACTGTATTCAGTCAAAGCCGACGGCCTGATACTGGAAAACGGAACCGTCTCCGGCGTAACGGCTGCCGGCCCGAACGGAAGCAGGTACCGTATCTACGGCAAAGCCGTACTCCTCGCCACAGGAGGATACGGGGCCAACAGTGAGTTCATCAGCGAGGAAATAAAAAAATTACCGTATGCCGGTTCTGTTTCCGCTACCGGGGACGGACTCATCATGGCGGTTAAGGCAGGCGCTGCTTCATTCAATATGGATAAAATAAATATCCAGCCCCACAGCATCAGATTCCCCGATGGCCGGGGTCAACATACTTTCCAGGGAATTCTTTATGTATACAATAACACCGGCGGTATGCTTATATCCCAGGACGGAGTCCGCATTGTTAATGAACAGGCATCAAACTATGATATACTTATGGCCATGAAAAAAGAGGAGCAATGCTACCTTCTCATGGATAAAGTTACCTATCAGCGATATATAGACATTGCCGTCGCTTCCCATAATTTCACCAAAGTCCAGGCCGATGAATGGCTTGCCGCCAACGGAAAGATGACCCCGATTTTTGCCGGAGGCCAGACCCTGGAAGAACTCGCGGAGACCATTCATGTGCCGCCTGATGCGCTTGTCAAAACTGTATCTTCGTATAACGGATATGCCGCGGCGGGACGGGACCCTGATTTTGGGAGAAAACTCACCGGGCCAATGGCTTCGGATGGACCCTACTATGCCGTGGCCATGGACCTCCGCTACTACGCCACCCTTGGCGGACTCAGAATAAATGACGACCTTGAAGTTCTGGACACCAATGATAAACCCATACCTGGCCTTTATGCCGCCGGCGAAGTCGTTGGAGGCGTTAACGGCGATATTTATACCAGTTCAACCTGTGTAGGATGGGCTCTGGCAAGCGGCTATCAGGCCGGTCTTGCGGCGGCCAGGAAACTAAAACCCTAAAGGTGTACCAGGGCACTGATTTATCCACATTCGAATAAATCAGTGCTTCCCTAGCCGGTCATTCCGCCGGGCGGTACAGTACCTTTGTGCCGCCCGCTAGAGCATGTCCCGGCTTACCGGGCTGCCTATCCAGATGCTCTCGCCAAGATAATCGATCCTTCTTCCTTCAATAAGAATTTGCACATCTTTAATGTTTGAAAATTCGGTAACTGTCCACACCACCTGCCTGAGCTGGGCTGTATAGCCGTCAGCGCCGTTGGTGTTAAACTGGAAGTCCTCGTTAAAACTGATATACGCTGTTGAACCCCGGACTGTGGCGGAGAGTATTCTGGTTCCCTGGGGTATCAGGGTGATAAGCCCCCGCTCCCCGGCATCCGGGCCGGAAAGCAGGGCTCCAAGAGCATCCAGCATGGGAGAATCAGAAACGGCAAGACGCCTGGTTACCGCTGTTCTCAGAATGGTTCCGTCAGTATCAATTTTGACAAAGTAGACCGTTCTTTCCCGGAACCGCGCTGTTTCCGGTCCGCTCTGGGCAACGCCGCCCGTCTCCCGCCCTGTTGAAGAAGCGCCCTGCCCGGATTGGTCCTCGCCTGACAGCCCGTCCCGGGCGCCCTGGCCCGTGCCGCCGGACCCTGGCCCTGTGCTTTCAGGAGCCTGATTTCCACCTGAGGACGGCGGACTTATGGGAGGCGGGCTTACAGGAGGAGGCTCAGGCACTGTGGTCCCAACAAGCGGCGCGCCCGAATCCTCATCGT
>JAIRXO010000236.1 GCA_031268255.1 Spirochaetaceae bacterium | reverse complement strand
AGCACAGGGCAGTCTGTAATGCAATCATCCGCTACACCGCGTTACGCTATGCGCAAACTCCGATGCCATAATCCGGGCCGCCTCTAACGGCCCTTTACCGCCTTCTCAAGCCGCGAGAGTGCCTCTTCGAGTATGGGGCGGGGGGCGGCAAGATTTATCCGCTCAAAACCCCTGCCTTCCTGGCCGAAGATATAGCCTTCGTCAAGGAAGAGCAGGGCCTTTTCTGTCATAAAGCGTTCCAGATCGCCTGAATCCATGCCGAGACCCCGGCAGTCCCACCACTGGAGATAGGTTCCTTCGGTCCTGAAAACTTTTATCCCCGGTATGCGGGAGGCGATAAAGGTTTCGGTAAAGTCTCTGTTGGCTTCCAGCACGGGAAGCAGGGCGTCAAGCCAGGGTTCGGCCTTTGTATAGGCTAGTTCGCAGGCCTTGGCGCCTATGATGTTGAGTTCCACGCCGGCGCTGCGCCTTTGGGCCGCTTCCTGGTATTTTTTTCTGAGGTGGGGATTGCTGATGATGATATTGGATGTCTGAAAACCGGCGGTGTTAAAGGTCTTGCTTGGCGCGGTGCAGACGACGGTTTTTTCGGCCAGTTCCGCGCTGATTTCCGGGAGTACCAGGTGGGGCCTTTTGTCCAGGAGCAGGTCATTGTGGATTTCGTCGGAAATGACCGTAACGCCGCTTTTAAGGCAGAGGCCGGAAAATGTTTCCAGTTCCGCCTTTTCCCATACCCTTCCTACCGGATTGTGGGGGCTGCAAAAAAGGAGCAGCGTATTGTTCCGGTCATCCAGCAGCGTTTTAAGGAGTTCAAAGTCCATTTCATAGCGGCCGTTCCGTATAACGAGGGGGCAGACCGTGGTTTTCCTCCGGTTAAGAGTTACGGCCCGGTAAAAAGGCGGATAGGCCGGGGGCATGATGATGACCCCCTCTCCTGGTTCCGAAAAGGCGTCAACGCAGTGGAACAGGGCGGGAACCACGCCGTTGGACGGAACTATCCACTGGGGGTCTATGTTCCAGTTGTGGCGTTTCGTCATCCAGGAACACACGGCGGAATAGTAGGATGGGCTGAGATTCCCGTAACCGGGAACAACGGTTTCGAGGTATTCCATGAGCCCCTGCCGTATTTCCGGGGCCAGGGCAAATTCCATATCGGCCACCGAGAGGGGCACTATATCCGGTCCGGTATGGGGGTTCTGCTTCCGCATAAGCTCCCATTTTGACGAATCGGAGCGGTCAAGGCCGTTGAGCGGCGTAAAATCATACATAAGCGCATCCTAGCATTTTTGCGCCAATTCGGATAGTTTCTTATGATGCTGCTTGACGAAATTAAAAGCGTTTGGTATTCTATGGTTAATCCTATAGGAATTATAGGAGATATAAGATGATACGCCTCAAGGGAATATCAAAACATTACGGCCCTGTGGCCGCGGTCAGAAAGGTGAGCCTTGGTATTCCCCGGGGGAGTATCTACGGCATCATAGGCAAGAGCGGCGCGGGTAAATCGACGCTGCTCCGGGTTATGAGCCTTCTGGAAAGCCCCGACGGGGGAGAGGTGTACTACGGGGATGAGCGGGTGGATGGTCTTGACGGAAAGGAACTCCTTTTCCGCCGGAGGAAAATGGGCATGATTTTTCAGAATTTCAACCTTTTTGCTTCCCGAAATGTGCTGGGCAATATCAGTTATCCTCTGGAAATCGCCGGTTTTCCCAAAAAGGCGATATACGAAAGGGTGGACGAACTTTTGGAAATGGTCGGCATAACGGACAAAAAGAAGGCGCTGCTCAGGGAACTTTCGGGCGGTCAGAAACAGCGGGTCGCCATAGCGAGGGCCCTGGCTGCCGGACCCGAGGTTCTGTTCTGTGACGAGGCGACCAGCGCCCTTGACCCCCAGACCACGCGGTCCATTCTTGCCCTCATACGGGAACTCCAGTCCCGGCTGAAAATAACCGTGGTACTCATAACCCACCAGATGCAGGTGATTCGTTCAATATGCCAGTATGTGGCGGTGCTGCACGAAGGGGAACTTGCCGAAGAAGGAAAACTGGACGAGGTCTTTGATAGTCCCCGGTCCCAGGCGGCACGGGAGCTCATCTATGAATAGCGCGGCTCTTAAAGATGTACTGGTCCTGCTTCCCCTTCCCACTGCCGAAACCCTCTACATGACCCTGGTGTCAACCGTACTGGCGTCGATTATGGGTTTCCCCCTGGGCGCCTGGCTGTATTCCACCGCGCCCCTGGGGCTTACTCCCAGGCCCCTCCTTTACAATATCATTTCCCGGGTGGTAAACCTTTTCAGGTCCATGCCCTTCATCATCCTGATTATCCTGGTGTTTCCCCTGTCGCGGCTCATTGTGAGGACCAGTATAGGCCCCACGGCCACCATAATCCCCCTTTCGCTGGCGGCGTCTCCCTTTGTGGCCCGCATTGTCGAGTCTGCCCTTGCCGAGGTCGAAAGCGGCGTACTGGTGGCGGCAAGGGCCATGGGTTCAACATCATTACAAATTATTTTGAAGGTACTGGTTCCCGAAGCCCTTCCCGCCCTGGTTTCTGGCCTGTCCCTGACCATCATCAATCTCATAGGCTATTCGGCTATGGCCGGCGCCGTGGGAGGCGGGGGCCTTGGGCACCTTGCCATCAGTTACGGCTATCACCGTTTCCGCATGGATGTAACCATTGCCGCGGTGATTATCATACTTCTCATGGTTGAACTTATACAGAAGGCCGGCTCGGACCTGAGCAGGAGACTTCTGTCCAAGCGTTAAATTTTTTATGGAGGAATTGTATGAAGAAAGTGGTTATTCTCTCAGGCATCCTGGTTCTGGCCGCGGCTCTGCCCGTATTCGCCGGACCGCGGAGTGACAGCGTTGTTCTCAAGGTGGGCGCGACCCCGGTCCCCCACGCGGAACTTCTCAATCTTGTCAAAGGCGACCTTGCCGCCCAGGGCATAAATTTACAGGTAGTGGAATTTACCGATTATGTAACCCCCAACCTGTCTCTTGACGCGGGGGACCTGGACGCCAATTTTTTTCAGCATATACCCTATCTTGAATCATTCGCCGCCGAGCGCAACCTGAAGCTGGTGTCGGCCTTTGGCGTTCATGTGGAGCCCCTGGGTCTTTATT
>JAIRXO010000212.1 GCA_031268255.1 Spirochaetaceae bacterium | reverse complement strand
CCAGTATGGTCAGTATTTGTCCGTGGTTAATATTCTCATTTTAACCACGAAGAAATTTCACCACGGACGACACGGACACCACGGACCAAGAAAAAAAGGGTGCCTGGCACCAAATTTTGGGGGGTAGCGGGAGACCCGCAAAGCGGGGCGCCGGCGTAGGCGGCCCTTCGAGGCGCGGCGGCATACCGGGGATTTTATTTGGCCTACGCCTTTCCGAATTTATCGGAGGGACGCCATACGCCTTGCTATGGCGCTTTTATCGGGCGGGGGGCGCGAGGCTCAGGTCTTATACCCAGGCGGCGGTGAGGAAACAGGCCCCCCTTCAAGGGCTGTTTCTGGTGCGGCGTTGTTCTGTTTGCAAAAAAAAGCCCCCCGGGAAAAGGAGGTGAAGAAACCCGGGGGGCAGCTTTGTAGGCGGAGTGAACGAACACACCGCACTATCAAATTACAAATTAAACATAATTATTCCGGCTGCAATAGTCAATACAAATTCGAAAAGAAGGGCTTTTAAGGCTGTGTTTTTTACGAAATATGGTGTTTTTTTATGATTGAGGATGCGGGGCGCCGGGGGCCGGCCCAGGCGGCGTTTACTAGGACGGGCTTTTCTGGTATCGTACTGTACGGAGCTAAAATTGTTTTTGAAGAGTCTTGATATATTCGGGTTTAAGTCCTTTGCCGACCGTACCCAGGTGGCCTTTGCCGACGGGATTACCGCACTTTTGGGTCCCAATGGCTGCGGGAAGTCCAATGTGGTGGACGCTATCAAGTGGGTTTTGGGCGAACAGGCTTCGAGGTCCCTGCGGGCCGAGAAAATGGAAGATGTCATTTTTAACGGAACCGAGGACCGCAAGCCTCTCAATGTGGCCGAAGTTACCCTGACCCTGGCCAACGAGGCGGGGCTTCTTCCCCTGGATATGAGCGAGGTTGCGATAAAGCGGCGGCTCTACCGTTCGGGAGAAAGCGAATACTACATCAACGCCAATCCGGTGCGGCTCAAGGAGGTCAGGGAGCTTTTTTGGGATACCGGGGTGGGCAAGGCCGCCTATTCGGTGATGGAGCAGGGCAAAATAGACCAGGTTCTTTCGTCAAGGCCGGAGGAAAGGCGCTACCTTTTTGAGGAGGCCGCCGGCATTACGCGGTACAAGGTAAAGGGCGCCGAGGCCGAGAGGAAACTTCAGAAAACCGAAGAAAACATGCGCCAGGTTGAAGGTATACTGGGGGAGGTCAAGCGTTCCTACGATATCCTCAAGGTGCAGTCTGACAAGACCGTCAGGCACCGTTCCCTCAAGGATGAAATATTTACTTACGAGCTTGATATACAGCTTCTCAAGCTCAAGCAGTTCCGCTACGAAAAAGAAAAGTGCGGCGAGGACCTTAAAAAGGCTGCCCTGCACCGCGATGCCATACAGGCCGAAATGGAAGCGGAAAACCGTTCCCTGGAAGAGAATATGGATGTGGTCAATTCGATGGAAGCGGAGCTTGTCGAATGTCAGAAGAACATCTACGGCCTTGCCCTGGAAAAGAATGCCAGGGAAAAAGAGGGGCGGCTTTTTGCCGAGCAGCTTGCCGAAAGCAGGAGCAAGATACAGCAGAATGAGGCGCGGGAAAGGGCGGTAAAAATCAAGATAGAAGAACTTGGCGGAGACGCCGGGGAACAGGACGCGGTGGTCCGGGACCTTTTGAAAAAGGCCGGCGACATAGGAAAGAACATACAGTCCTTTGAGGAAAACATACAGCTTGCCTCGGCCCGTATAGGCGAGAATGAAGCCGGGGTGCGCGGGGCCGAGGACGATATAAAAACCGCCGCCCTGGAACGCTCGGCCTACGAAAAGGCCCTGGAAGAAATCACCGACGACATTGTGGCCGCCCTGGATTCGGGGCTCAGGGAGGCGGGCTATTCGGCGGCGGAACGCCAGAGTCTTGAGGCCGAACTTGGCCAGACTCTGGCCAGGCTTAAAACCATACTCTCGGGCAGGGGCGCGCTGACCCAGGATCTTGCCGCTTCCGCGGAACGGGCCGGTGAGGGCGGCGCCCTTCCCGACGCGGCGGAACTCAAGCGCATAGCCGGGGGTCTTGTCCACGCCCTTTCCCAGGCGGAGGCCCACAGCGAAAAGATAGCGGAACTCTTTGACCGCTACCGTAAAAGTACGCCGTCCTTTATCGACGAATTCCTTGCCCCCGAAGGCATCATTACCAGAAAGCGGGCGCTGGACGCAAATATACGGGAGACCAGGGAAAGGGAGGCCGAGAGGAGGGTGCGCATTGAGACCCTGCGCGGGGATATTGAGAACCTCAACATAAAGATAGCCGGGTACCGTTCTACCCTTGAGGAACTCAGGGTAAGCAGGGTGCGCATGGCGACCCAGGCCCAGGCCGCGGCGGACCAGGCGCGGCTTATACGCCGTGAACTTTCGGGCCAGGAGGCGCTGCTAACAACCATCCTTGACGAACTCTTTTCTGGCCGCCGGCGGGAAGAAGACCTTTCGCTCCGATTTGCCGATATAGAGGAAGAAGTCAGGTATATTGAAGCGCGGGGCACGAAACTTACCGGGGAGCTTGAAAAACTAGAAAAGGATATAACCAAAAAGAACGGCGATGTCGCGGGCAATCAGGAAACAATCAAAAAGCGCCGCGCCGACATTGAGCGGGTTCAGGCGGAACTGGAAAAAATTCACCTTACCCTTGTCCAGATGGAGACGGAGATACGAAACATAGAGGACAATTTCAGGGAGGCCCATTCACGGGACCTTATGGAATTTGAAGAGCGGACTTTTACCATTACCAGCACGGCTCCTGAAATCAGGGAACGCCTTGCCCGCTCGCGGAACTCCCTGCGGGACCTTGGTTCGGTAAATCTTATGGCCCCGGAAGAATTTGCCGAAACAAAGGAACGCTATGATTTTCTTTCGGGCCAGCTTGCCGACCTTGCCAAGGCCAGGGATGACCTTGAGCGCATAACAGCCGAAATCAGGGCCGAATCGTCGGAGCTTTTTATCGCCACCTACAATAAAATAAAAAAGAATTTTCATAATATGTTCCGCCGTCTTTTCGGCGGTGGCCGCGCCGAACTCAGGCTCCAGGATTCAAACCATGTACTTGAGTCGGGCATAGAAATCTACGCCCAGCCGCCGGGCAAGAAGCTGGAAAACATCACCCTCCTTTCGGGCGGCGAAAAATCCATGACCGCCGTTGCCCTGCTCTTTGCCACCTATATGGTCAAACCTTCGCCGTTCTGCCTTCTGGACGAAATCGACGCCGCCCTGGACGAGCAGAACGTGATCCGTTTTGTGCAGCTTTTGCGGGAATTCGGAAGCTCAAGCCAGTTCATCGTGATTACCCATAACAAGAAAACCGTTACCGGAGCGGGAACCCTCCTGGGCGTTACCATGGAAGAATCGGGAGTAACCAAACTTATTTCGGTGCGCCTTGAGAACGAAAAAAGCCCCGCTTCCGAGTCCGTCTATGAGGCCGAACCTTTTGAAGAAGAAGAAGTGGAAAGCGAGGAGGGCAGGGAACTCCCCCTGGGTGTTGACGATCCCGCCCTGGTAAGCGACGCGGACTTACGGCCCATACGCTCAGGTCCCCGGCCCTAGAAGGGGGGCCCTAAAAGGCAATAACGCGTATATTCCTCAGGTATCTTTTGACGCCGATTTTTTCTCCGTTGGCCAGAACAAGGTCGCGGTATTCGGGAGTGCCCTCGACAGTAACCATTTCCTGCTGCCTGTCTTTGACCAGTTCCCTGTCGGCGTCCTCCACATACCAGTCATTGTTCCTGTCGTCGGTAATCACCACGCCGGGAAAGGGCATGTTCCCCACAAGGCGCACCCTGCCTTCTATACGCAGCGTCTCCTGTTTACGCTCTGCCATGTCTCTGTTCCAGTCTTTCCCCCGTGCCTCAGGCGCGTCTCCGTCCCTCCTCCCCCACGCGTCCGCGCCGGGAGCGTAGAGGAGCAGCGCCGAAAGAGCCGCGGCGAAGATGCGGGGCCTAGTCATTGGCTTTCCGCTGTCTGAGGAGTACCCCCGCGTCAATGGGATAGATAGGGGGCAGGGGAGAGTGCCTTGCGTTTCCCGCGGTCCTTGCCACGGAAAAGGCGCCCGCGCTTTTCGCGCTTCCGGGGGAAACGGCGACAGAGGCCAGGAATCCGGTCTCAGCAGACCCTTCTGTGTCTGTATTGGCGTTAAAGGTCAATAGGGCGGTTCCCGTATAAGGAGGACTGTCGTCAACAGTACCGTTAGAGGCAACCCCAACATATCTGATACGGGCCCCGCTTCCACTTGGGGGAATATAGGAGGATGTTAGTTCGCTGACTATGCCTTCTCCGGGGTAGAACTGCCAATCCCTTTTATTGGTATTTTTAACTCCC
>JAIRXO010000172.1 GCA_031268255.1 Spirochaetaceae bacterium | reverse complement strand
GCCCTATTGCCCTGGCCTTTAGTTACCAGGCCGAAGACGCGGCGGCCCTGCACCTTCTCCTCCGGTGCGGCGCGGAGGATGTGGAGGTTTTTACCCTGGATACCAACAGGCTTTTCCCTGAAACCGCGGAGTATCACCGGGATCTGGAAAAATTTTTTAATATCGTCATACGCAAATACTATCCTGCCCCGGAAGAAGAAAAAAGACTGGAAGAGGAACTGAACGAATGGGGTATGAGGGAAAGCCTTGAGAAACGGCGCCTGTGCTGCGACATACGGAAGGTACGGCCCCTGCAAAGGGTCCTGGCGAAAAAAAACGCCTGGGTTACGGGCCTGCGGGCAGCCCAGTCAATAACCCGGTCGGACCTGAACGTGCTGGAGTGGGATGAAAAATTCAGCCTCGTAAAAATAAATCCCCTGGCGGACTGGAGTGACGCGGAGCTCTCGGCCTATGTTGAAAAACACCGAATCCCCCTCAATCCCCTCTATATAAAAGGATTCAAAAGTATCGGCTGCGCTCCCTGTACCAGGGCGGTAAAGGAAGGTGAAGACCCCAGGGCCGGCCGCTGGTGGTGGGAAAACCCCGAACACAAAGAATGTGGGCTGCATCTCAAGGAGAACCTATGACATTTATCGAAGCGGAAAAGGAGCGGAACCGGTTATCCCGGCTGGATAAACTGGAATCCCACAGTATTTTTATCATCCGGGAAGCCTATAAGTCCTTCAAGAACATCGGTATGCTCTGGTCCATAGGCAAGGACAGCACCGTGTTGCTGTGGCTGGCGAAAAAGGCGTTCTTCGGCCATGTACCCTTTGAGCTTATCCACATCGACACCAATTATAAGATCCCCGAAATGATCGCCTACCGGGATAAGCTGGCAAAGGAACTTAAACTGCGCCTGGTGGTGGGACAGAACAGGAAGGCCCTGGCTGAAAAGCGTACCTTTCCCGGCGGCCTGGATCGTATAAGCTGCTGCAAGGAACTCAAGACCATTGCCCTGGGGCAGACCCTGGACGGGACCGGAAGCCGCCGGGTCTACGATCCAAACCGTGACGCCTGGGAGGAATTTGAATCCGCCGAACCCTATAACGCGGTGATCGTAGGGGTCCGCAGCGACGAAGAGGGGAGCCGTTCCAAGGAGCGGGTGTTTTCCAGCCGGGATGAAAAAAACGAATGGGATGTCAGTACCCAGCCCCCGGAACTGTGGAACCTCTACAAGACCGAGTTTGCCCCCAAGACCCATGTACGGGTGCATCCTCTTTTGGACTGGACGGAACTTAACATCTGGGAATACATCGAACGGGAAAATATCCCCACCATTTCAATCTATTATAACCAGGGCAAGGGGAAACGCTACCGTTCTCTGGGGTGTTATCCCTGTACCAATCCGGTGGATTCGGATGCCCGAAATCCCGGAGAAATTATCGAGGAACTTATGAGCGGAAAATTCAGGAACATTGCCGAGCGTTCCGGCCGTGCCCAGGACATAGACGGCGGCGGCACTCTGGAGACCCTCCGTAAAGAGGGGTATATGTGATGACCGGGGAAACAAATTCGGAACGGCTGAACATCATAATAACCGGCCATGTGGATCACGGCAAGAGCACCCTGGTGGGCCGTCTGCTGGCGGATACCCGGTCCCTGCCGGAAGGAAAGCTTCAGGCGATAAAGGATTCCTGCAAAAAGAACGGCCGGGTCTTTGAATACGCATTCCTCCTTGACGCCCTGGAGGATGAACAGAAACAGGGCATCACCATTGACAGCGCCCGGATATTTTTCAAAAGCAAAGTTAGGGAATACCTCATCATCGACGCGCCGGGGCATATTGAATTTTTGCGGAATATGCTGAGCGGCGCTTCCCGCGCGGTGGCCGCGGTGCTGGTCATCGACGCGGTGGAAGGAGTGGCGGAAAATTCCAAACGCCACGGGCTTTTGCTTTCCCTTCTGGGAATATCCCAGGTGCTGGTAGCGGTGAACAAACTGGACGCCCTCGGCTACGATGAACAGGTCTTTAACCGGATCAGGGAGGAGTATGCGGCCTACCTGGAAACCCTCAAGGTAAACCCTTTGGCTTTTGTACCGGTCAGCGCCAGGGAAGGCAAGAACATCACCGAAAGCGCTCCTGAAATGTCCTGGTATGGGGGAAAGACGGTGCTGGAAATTCTGGACACCTTTCATAACCTCCCTTCCAACGAAGATTCCTTTTTTGCCATGCCGGTCCAGGATGTGTACCGCTTCAGCGGCGGCAACGACGACCGGCGGATCTACGCCGGAACCATCGTGAGCGGCGAAGTTTCCACCGGGGATTCGGTGATATTCCAGCCCTCCGGCAAAGAGGCCCATATCAAAAATATAGAGGTCTGGAACGCTCCGGCAAAGACCAGGGCGGTAACCGGCGAAGCCAGCGGTTTTACCCTGGACAAAGAGATCTACGTCAAACGGGGAGAGGTGATGCTCAAATCAGGCGAAAACGCCCCGATAAAAACAACGGACCGTATCCGGGCCAATGTGATATGGCTGGGTTCCCGGCCCATGGGCTTCAATAAAAAGTATCTCCTTAAACTGGGGAGCGACAAGGTCGATGTCAGGCTGGAAAAGATCGAACGCTTTTTGGGTGAAGCGGGGAGCGGGCAGAACAACGAACTGCGCCGCCACGACTGCGGCAGTGTAGTCCTGAGCCTTGTCCGTCCCATCGCCGTGTCTTCTTTTTATGATAACGCATCCCTGGGGCGTTTTGTTATCGTTGACGGCTATGACGCTGCCGGAGGGGGCATAGTGCTGGAAAGTCTTGAAACCGCGCCGAACGCCCAGGGACCGATCCCTCTAATCAGCAGGGAATTTGAAGACGAGCTTTTCGCTTTCCTCAAGGTACATTTTCCCCACCGTTTCCCGAACCCCGGCGCGGGTATATAGGCCGCTTTGTATATGTGCGCTGATTAACTTGCGGCTATGGCCTGTGGCCCCAGCATTGCCCTGGTATCCAGACGCGAGTATACCCGTGAATTTTTTATTCGATGGGGGTTTAATACCCATATGCGTTTACTTAATAATATTCTGGTCCAATTCGATGTTGAAAACAGAGAATTTCCGTTCCTGTTTTCAGGTTTTTGGGGACTTTTTTTGATTGGTAGCGCTGGTCCATACCGGCAAGCACGCTTGCTTCGAGCTTGCTCCTGGGTTCTTCATTCTTGTATCGCCTTGTCCGTTAAGTAAACGCGTATGGGGTGGAACCCCTGCGGAACGGAGCGAGGGGGCACCCTGCGCTAATGTATTGGGCTAACCCGTGCCGGGGCTGTTACCGTACTGGTAAAAACACTCCGTTCTCCCGTCTGTACTGCCTTGATTTTTTCCAAAAAATTAAGGGGTGTATCCGATTTTACCATGCGATGCCCGCCCCAGCTTTTTGCGGTATTTTCAGTGTCAATGGCACTGCGGTTGGTTGCAGCAATTCCGAATTCAAAAACCCCCGGGATACCCAGAGTATATTACTTGGGGGCGGCCTGTTGCCTTATCTTCAACAGCGGCTTTTTGTCGGGCCTACGCCCTGCCGCCTTTTTCCGTCAACATACTCCCGTATACTTTTTCGGGCGCCTGTCCGACCAAAAACTTGGGGCCCTCCAGAGGCGCCCCCCATGTTTTTGGTCGGACACCCCATAATGCTTTTTTGGGGTATCCCGCTCCTCGACAAAAAATAGATTAATTCCCGCGTCATAATTTACCACGCTAACCGAAAGACCTGTGGTATTATATGGTCCCGGAAAATAATTAAAACCGTTATAGAACAGATGGGTGACCGCATACTTCGTATTCTCAAATTGTGTTGTTCTGCCAGAATTTGAATCAACATATAACACACCATTAAGAAAACCGGTAAATAGTAATTAGAACCAGATTATAAAGGCGGATAATTTAAAGGCGCTTCATATACAAGGCCAGATTATTACTTTTTTCCCCAGATTTTAACACCAAAAAGAAAGATAATTTTTTATATGAGGCTGTTCCAAAACTTCAGTTTTGGAACAGCCTCATATGTCAAATGATATACGCTTGACTATCATTCTAATACTGGTATATCATTCGTATATGAAAACAATAGCGATTGTTTTACGGCTTTGCCCTTCGCCGTGGCACTCCCGTAATACCGGCTTATAGGCGGATAAATCGTCATCCGGGTAATTATTGTTTTATTTTTCGAATATATGTATTTTTTCCTTGTTTATTTTATTTAAAACAGTTATAATTATAATGGGTTGAAATAACCATTATGCTTCTTGGTAAACAAAAAAATATTTTAACCCTCAAGGAGTATAATTATGAAAAAAAATAGAGTAATAATACTGGCGCTTTTTGTTGTGCTGTTATTGGGTACCTGTGCCGACGATCTGCTGGTTGACACGTTGCGCGTAGATACCAAAGCAACGAACCAGACGGAAATAGACGGAAACCCCTCTGACCAGGAGGAACCTCCGGTCGGGGAGCCGGACATAAGCGGGGATAACCCTGTCCCGGATCTGCCGGCCGGGAATGTAGGCGCCGAAGTGGCGCCCTTTGATTGGGATGTCTTTATCGCGCAAAGAGCCGCATGGGAGCAAATGGCATGGGGACAAACAGGTTATGAATTTATTC
>JAIRXO010000170.1 GCA_031268255.1 Spirochaetaceae bacterium | reverse complement strand
AGACCGCATACGCCCCTATATAATCAGCCTGGGCTTATTGAGGTAACGCTCGGCGTTAAAGGACTCAAGAATTTTCCCCAGGGGGTTTTCCGTAACCAGGGTTCCTATGATCTGGGCGCTGAGTTCCACCGAAGGAACGACTTCCAGCAGGGGAAGCTCCTTGGGGAGCATGTCGGGGCAGAGTACCGTATCGGTTACGACAATACGGTTGAGGAAGCCCTGGCTGCTGAGTTTTGTCAGCCTTTCCAGCGCGGGATCGGAAAAAAGGGCGTGAACAGCGGCAATGTTGACCTCGGCGGGCTGGTGCTTTTCCAGGGCGAGGATGAGGCTTTCCACCGAACCTGCCGTATCAATCATGTCGTCGATTATCCACAGTACCTTTCCCTTGAGGGGTTCGGCTGAAAGTATGTTTACCGACTCAATGGTATTGGGCTTTGAATAATCCCGCTGTTTATGGGCCACTACCAGGGGAGCCATAAAGGCGTTGGCAAAACGCCGGGCCAGCTTTTCCCCGCCGGCGTCAACAGAGCAAAAAGCCCAGTTGGGGCGGACAAAGTTTTTCAGGGTTTCAATATCCTTGATGTATACATCGCAGAGCCTTCTCTTTAAGAGGGTCAGGGCGGGAATATCCTCCAGGTAGGCTACTGTGGGATCAAGCATGGATTTGGACTTGTCCGAGTGCAATTGGTAGGTCAGTATATGGTCTGTTCCCAGGCTGGTCAGGGTTTTGAGGTGTATCCAGAGGCCGACGGAACTCCTCCGTATTGTTCTGTCCGAACGGGACGACGAGATAAAAGGCTCAAAGACGAGGATGCTGTTCGCCTGGGCGCGCTTGAGGGCGTCAACGGCGTGGTACAGTTCAATTTTGGCCTCTTCCACCGGAATACCGGCCTCGTTCCGCGCGCAGCTTGTAAAAAGAAAAACATCCTTGCCCCGCAGGGAAGCGGACACGGTTACTTCCATTTCGCCGTCGGCGAAACGGTCTACCTCAAGGTTGTTGACATGGTCAATATCCCCGGAAAGGGTTGAAAAACTGGGGAATTTTTTTAAGTGTTCCACCACCTGGGAAGCGTAACACTTCATCGAACGCGTTGAGGTAAGGGCAAAACGACATTCCATATTTCAAGAGTATACCTGTTTTTTTTTTTCGTGTATACTGAAGCACAATACATGCCGAGGCCGTATAGAGAGGGGAGGATAAGGTGGCAAAATCAAGCGAAACCCCGGAGTTTCGGGGAAACGGGACCAAGGCGGCGACAGCCGAAGAAAAAGAAAAAGCCCTGGAAGCCGCGAGGCTTCAGATAGAAAAACAGTTCGGAAGCGGTTCCCTCATCAAGCTGGGAACCAATTCAAGCGCCGCGGGCCTGGAAACCATATCATCAGGTTCCATACTTCTTGACGAGGCCCTGGGCATAGGCGGCTATCCCCGGGGGAGAATCATCGAAATTTACGGTCCTGAGTCCTCAGGCAAGACCACGCTGGCCCTTCACGCCATTGCGGAGGCCCAGAAAGCGGGCGGTATAGCGGCCTTTGTGGATGCCGAACATGCCCTGGACCCGGTATACGCCAGGAATCTCGGAGTCAATATTGACGATTTATGGGTTTCCCAGCCCGATTCAGGCGAACAGGCGCTGGAAATTACCGAGAGCCTGGTCCGTTCAGGTGCGGTGGATGTAATAGTGGTGGATTCTGTGGCCGCCCTGACCCCCCAGGCGGAGATTGACGGCGACATGGGCGACGCCCACATGGGACTCCAGGCGCGGCTCATGAGCCAGGCGCTGCGCAAACTCACCGCCACCATAAGCAAATCAAGGACACTCCTTGTCTTTATCAACCAGATACGCATGAAGATAGGCATCATGTTCGGCAATCCCGAAACAACCACCGGCGGCAATGCCCTCAAATTCTACGCGTCAATACGCCTTGAAGTACGAAAAATGGAAACCATGGAAAAGGGCGACGCCGACGCCGTGGGCAACAGGGTCAGGGTCAAGGTGGTCAAAAACAAGGTAGCCCCGCCTTTCCGCAAGGTTGAACTGGAACTCATGTTTGGCAAGGGCATATCCGCCATAGGAAGCCTCCTTGACGCGGCGGTAAAATACGAAATCATTGACAAAAAGGGCGCGTGGTTTGCCTACGGCGAGGAAAAAATAGGCCAGGGCAGGGACAACGCCAAGGAATTCCTTGCCGTCAATCCCCAACTGGTTTCCGATATTGAAGGCAGGCTGAGGATCATCATGTTCCCCGACCGGAACGCCGTTCCCGCCCCAGCGGGACAAAACGCTCCGGCGCAAAGACCAGTTGCCGCTCAAAGTCCGGTCCAGGGGCCGGCAGCCCCTGACGCGCCGTATCAAGGGCCGGCAGCCGCTCAGGAGCCGGCTGCTGCCCAAAGCCCGGTCCGGGAACCGGCGGTGGCCCAAACCGCGGCACAGGCCGCGGCTCCTGAGGCGCCGTATCAAGGGGCGGCAGTCTCTCAGGCCGCGGTTCCGGTTCAGAATCCCGCGTCTCCCGTGCGGCCCCAGAGTGCGGCGGGTATAGAACTCAAAAACGAGGAGACCCGGCACCGGGGCCGTCCGCCCGGTTCCAAAAACAAGACTGTCTCGTCGGAAGACCTTTTCTGAACGGCGAAAAAGTCTTTCTGGGTCTTGGCTCAAACCTCGGGGACCGCCGTGCCGTGCTTGAAGCGGCCCTTGAGGAACTTTCCCTGTCCCTGGATGGTTTCAGGGCCGCTTCCTTTTACGAGACGGAGCCCCTCTATGTTAAAGACCAGGGCCTTTTTCTCAATACCGTTGCCGAAGGTTTCTACGCCGCCCCGCCCGAAGACCTTCTCGCCCTGGTTCAGGCCATAGAAAAAAAACACGGCAGGAAGCGGAGCGCCGAACGGCGCTGGGGAGAACGCACCCTGGACATTGATATACTGCTGTTCGGTAGCCGCGTCATACATAATCCCCCGCTGCTCGAAATCCCCCATCCCCGGCTCAGGGAACGGGCCTTTGCCCTGGTCCCCCTGCTGGAACTTGACGACAGCGCGAAAGAACCCCATTCGGGCCTGGCCTATGGTTCGCTGCTCAAGACTCTTTCCGGTCAGGGCGTCAGGCGCGTGGACTGAAAAGTTCGGTTACTATCTACTTTACACTGCACCGCTTCCCTGGGTATACTGTAAGCGCATGGACATGGTTAAAGAGGCTCGCAGTTTTCACCTAAATGAATTTGAAGGCCCCCTGGATCTTCTGCTTTTTCTTATCAGGAAAAATGAGGTTAATATTTACGACATTCCCATTGCCCAGATAACCGAGCAGTACCTCGATTACCTGCGCTATGCCGCGGAACTTGATCTTGACGACATTACCGAATTTCACGTCATGGCCGCCACGCTTCTCTACATAAAATCACGCATGCTGCTCCCCGCCGAAGCCGGTATTGACGACGAGGCGGAGGACCCGAGGCAGGAACTGGTCAACCGTCTCATTGAGTACCAGAAATTCAAAAAACTTTCCGAACTTATGGAAGAAAGGGAAAGGGAAGCCGAATGGGTCATTGAGCGGAAAAAACTCCAGCGGGCCCTGCCTTTTGCCGAGGAAGGTCTCTGGGAGCAGATTGACATCTGGGATCTCCTTAAAACATTTTCCAGCCTCATGTCCAGTCTTTCAGCCGAAAGGATATTCGATTTGTACGAAGAAGTCTCCGTTAATGAGAAGGTAACTCTCATCGCCGAGCTTCTCGAAAAAAAAGGCCAGTGCAATTTTACCGACCTGATATTACGGCGGGGTTCGGTGCTGGATAAAATATGCGCCTTTCTTGCCGTCCTTGAGGCGGTCAAGGTGAGGATGATTTCGATTTTTCAGAACCGCATGTTCGGCGATATTATGATACGGCCCTACGAAAAAGTTTCCGGCGGCGGCCTTTAGGGGGTAAGGAGTGGAGAAGGAAACGGCGCTTATAGAAGCCATACTCTACCTCGAAGCCGATCCTGTTGAAGTTGCGGCTCTTGTCAGCATCTCGGGCCTTTCCCGCGACGTGGTACACACGGCGCTTGAAGCTCTTGACGCCCGCTATGCCGGAGAAGATTCGGGGGTAGAACTTTCCCGCATAGGCGGCGGGGTGATGATAGCGCCCAAGCGGGAATACTGGGAAAACCTCAAGGAACGCTACGGCAAGCGGAACGAGAAAACCCTTTCGCGGGCCGCCCTCGAGACCCTCTCCATCGTAGCCTATTCCCAGCCCATCACCAGGGGGGAGATAGAAGGTATTCGGGGAGTGCAGGCGGATACCATGATACGTCTCCTTGTGGAGCGAAATCTTATACGGGAAGTCGGCAAAAAGGATGTTCCGGGCAAGCCCGTCCAGTTCGGGACCACCAGGGAATTCCTTAAATTCTTCCGGCTGGAAAGCATTGCCGATCTTCCCCGGCTCGGAGAAAGTGAGGTTGACCGCTTTGAACTTGACGGCGAACACTGAGGCCGCGGAGCCTGGCCGTATGCGGCTCCAGGTCTTTCTCGCCCGCGCCGGCGTCGCGTCCCGGAGGGCCTCGGAAAGCCTCATACTCCAGGGCAGGGTTACGGTAAACGGCGGTGTAGTCCGCCTGCTCGGTACAAAAGTAGGGGAGGGCGACGAGGTCCGCCTGGACGGCGCCCTGCTTGAGGCGGAAAAAACCCTGCACTACCTGGCCCTCAATAAGCCCCCCCTGTATATCTGCGCCGCAAGCGACAGGGAAGGGAGGACCCTGGCCAGGTCCCTGCTTCCAGCGGAAATTACCGAGAGGCTGTACAATGTGGGCCGCCTTGACTACCGTTCATCGGGGCTCATACTGTTTACCAATGACGGTGATTTCGCCCTAAGGGTGGGCCATCCTTCAGGGGGCCTTGAAAAAGAATATCTTGTTGACGCGTCGGGCCCTGTTCCCGATACGGTGCTTGAGGCGTTTATGCGGGGTATTGAGATAGAAGGCCAGACCTTCCGCTGCCACAACATAGAAAGGCTGGGCCGTAAATCCCTGCGCGTGGTTCTTGTGGAAGGCAAAAACAGGGAAATACGCCGGGTATTTTCCCACTTTCATCTCCATCCCGAACGGCTCCACCGTATCAGGATAGGCCCGGTGTCCCTTGGCGGCCTTGAAAGCGGAAAAAGCCGTCCTTTGACCGGGGAGGAGCTTTCGCTCCTCAACACACGCGGGAAGAATCCCCCGGGGGGTAAGCATGGTTATAGCAATTGACGGGCCCGCGGGCTCAGGGAAAAGTACTGTCGCGAAAATGCTGGCCCGGGGCCTGCGGTATACCTATATCAACTCAGGCAGCCTTTACCGGACCCTGACCCTCGGCTGCCTCAGGAACCATATCAGCCCCGTCGATCCCGAAAAAGCCCTGGAATACGCCCAAAATGCCGAAATAAGCTATAAAGACGGGCGAATATACCTTTTTGGGGAAGATGTAAACGACATACTCCACAGCGACGAGATTGACGCCTGGACCGCCCCGCTTTCGGCCATAGTACCCATACGGCATGTGGTAAACAGCCATATACGGAAAATTGCCGGAAATCTCGACGTGGTAGCCGAGGGCAGGGACATGACCACCGTGGTTTTCCCTGACGCGAAATTCCGTTTTTTCCTTGACGCGTCGGTAAAAGCCAGGGCAAAGCGGCGCTTTGAGCAGGGAGTGTCCGGCCTCAGCCTTGCGGAGATCGAAGAAACCATAGCCCAAAGAGACGAAATCGACCGGAATAAACAGGAAGGAAGTCTTGAAATAGTTCCGGGAGTGCGCTATATTGACAGTTCGGACTTGACCTTAAATGAAGTTTATGACAAATTGATACAGACAATACAAGGACAAGGATTGACTATGGAGCAGATGGAAGTGGACCAGGACGAAAAGGTCACGGACACCAGTACGGTGGATGAGTCAGGCGGAAAATCCCAGGACAATATCCAGACACAGTTACAGGAAGAGTATTTAAAGTCCCTTGAACAATTGGAAGAAGGGCAGTTAATCGACGGTTATGTGATCCAGGTAACCCAGGATCAGGTTTTTATCGACGTGGGCTATAAGTCGGAAGGAAAAATCCCCATCGGGGAATTTTCCGAAACTCCCAAAATCGGCGATACCGTATCGGTAATTCTTATCGCCAAGGAAAACAAACACGGCGAGCTTATTGTTTCCAAACAAAAGGCCGACGTCAAACTTTTCTGGAAAAATCTCCGCCAGGCCTTCCAGGACCATACGGTGGTGGAGGGGACCATAAGCAAGCTCGTCAAAGGCGGGTACGATGTGGACCTCGGCGCGGGGGTGCACGCCTTCCTTCCCATAAGCCAGTCGGATGCCCAAAAGGTTGACAAACCCGAAAAACTCCTCGACATGAAAACCAAATTTTATGTTGAAAGGCTTTATTCGGACGGCAAGGTAAACATTGTGGTCAACCGCCGCAAATGGCTTGAGGAAGAAATCGAGGAAAAACGTTCCTCCTTCTTCAACGACATACAGGTCGGGGATGAAGTTTCCGGCGCTGTTAAAAGTTTTACGTCCTTCGGCGCTTTTATAGACCTGGGCGGCTTTGACGGCCTCCTCCATATCAACGACATGAGCTGGGGCCATGTAACCCGGCCCAAGGACTTTGTAAAGAAAGGCCAGGAAATAACGCTCAGGGTAATACGCATAGACCCGGCGGAAAAACGGATCAACCTTTCGCTCAAGCATTTTACCGATGACCCCTGGGTTCATTTTGAGGATAAATACCATGTCAATGATATTGTCAAAGGCAGGGTAACCAAACTTACCGATTTCGGCGCTTTTATTGAGCTTGAAGAAGGCATAGAAGGCCTCGCCCATATCTCCGAATTCTCCTGGGTCAAAAAAATCCAGAAACCTGACGAGATGCTCAAAATAGGCGACGAGGTAGAATGTATGATACTGGGCTACGATCTCCAGGCGGGGAGGGTGTCCCTCGGCCTCAAGCAGGTCAACGCCAATCCCTGGGATGACATAATAGAAAAATATCCCGCGGGAACCCGCCTTACCCGCAAGGTAGTCAAACTTACCAACGCCGGCGCCTTTATAAACCTTGAGGAGGGTATAGACGGTTTCCTCCACGCCGATGATATTTCGTGGACCAAGAAGATAAAACATCCGGGCAGCGAACTGGAAACCGGCCAGGAAATCGAAGTCATGGTGGTCAGCGCCGATCCTGAAAACCGCAGCATACGCCTGGGCGTCAAGCAGCTTTCGGAAGATCCCTGGCAGAGTTTCTCCGCGGCCTATAAGCCCGGCAGCCCCATAGAAGGGGAAGTTTCGTCGGTAACAGACTTCGGCATCTTTGTCCGGGTTCCCGGCGGCATAGAGGGGCTTATCCATAAAACCAATCTTCTGGAAAACAGGGACGATAATCCCGACGAGGTACTTAAAAAGTACAAGGCCGGCGACAAGATAAAAGCCGTTGTTATCGAAATAACACCGGACAAACAGAAAGTCGCCTTTTCCATACGGGATTATCAAAAGAAGGTACAGCGGGAAGAAATCTCCCGCTATATGGCGGCTGAGGAATCTGACGATTCTACTTTTACCCTGGGAGATTTTTTGAAGTCTAAGGGTAATTCTTAAACGGGACCGCATTTATGCTGTCCGTAATTGACGCCAAAAAATTTAACACGCTCATAGGAATCAATATCCTTATAAATTCAAATTATTCGGATATTCATTCCCTGCTTACCCAGATTCTTGAGTCGGCCACGCGGCTCTGCGAGGGAGAGGCGTCAAGCCTTCTCATTGTCAACAAGGAAGAAAAAAAGCTCTACTTTGAAACAGCCCTGGGCGTCAAGGGAGCGGAAGTTAAAAAATTCACCATTAATATGGGGGAGGGCATAGCCGGCTGGGTGGCTTCCCACAATACTTCAATTATCGTGAATGACGTAAAAAACGACGACAGGCACCTCAAGGGCATTTCCACCGAGATAGGCTATCCGTCAAATACCATGATAGCCGCGCCCATGCGGGTCAAGGATCAATGTATAGGGGTCATTGAGCTTATCAACAAGCACGGCGGAAAACTCTTTACCCAGGACGACCTTGAATGGCTCGAAATCTTCGCCAACCAGGCGGCCCTGGCCGTGCAGAACGCCCGGTATTTTGAGCGGGTCCAGGCGGAACTGGAGCTTCTCCAGGATCAGATTCACAGCGGCCAGGGCTATCATACCCTCATCACAAAAAGCCCGGTAATCGAGGAGAAGCTCGGCATCATCGACCAGGTGGCCGGGACCGATTCGTCGGTGCTCATACTTGGCGAAAGCGGCGTCGGAAAGGAACTTTTCGCCGAACAGATACACCTTCGCAGCCGGCGGAACAAGAAACCCTTTGTCAGGGTAAACTGCGCCGCCCTGCCGGAGGGCCTCCTGGAAAGCGAACTCTTTGGCCATGTAAAAGGGGCCTTTACCGACGCCATACAGAACCGCAAAGGCCGCTTTGAGGCTGCCAACGGCGGAACAATTTTCCTTGACGAAATAGGCGACCTTCCCCTTCAGCTTCAAACAAAACTCCTGCGGGTAATACAGGAAAAAACCTTTGAGAAAGTCGGTTCCGACAAAACCGTTACCGTCGACGTAAGAATACTTGCCGCCACCAACAGGGATATAGAAGCCCTGGTAGAGAAGGGCGGGTTTAGAAGCGATCTTTACTACAGGCTCAATGTGCTGCCCCTCTACATACCCCCCCTGCGCCAGCGGCCCGAGGACATAAGCGCGCTGGCCGATTTCTTTCTCCAGAAAAGCATGAGGGCGGCAAAAAAACAGCTTTCCGGTTTTTCCGACAAAGCCATGGAAACCCTGTTAAGCTATTCCTGGCCGGGAAACGTGCGTGAGCTCGAAAACTGCATAGAACGGGCCTGTATCATAAGCAAGGGTGAATATATACAGAGCGAGGACCTGCTTCTCAAAACCGGAGACGCTTCGTATTACGAAGAAGATTACGGAGCGGACGGCAGCAGGAATTTAAAAAACGCCATTAACGCCTTTAAGGCCCATTATATCACCCGGGTGCTCGAAAAAAACAACTGGAACCAGACCGGAGCGGCAAAGTCCCTTGACATACAGCGGACCTACCTTTCCCGCTTGATAAAAGAATTGAACATACTTAACCCCAAGG
Source organism: Spirochaetaceae bacterium (assembly GCA_031268255.1). Taxonomy (GTDB): domain Bacteria; phylum Spirochaetota; class Spirochaetia; order Treponematales; family Breznakiellaceae; genus JAIRTD01. Next base: position 1,679 of record JAIRXO010000170.1, on the reverse strand, counting down.
AGTAGGGCCATGAAAGAGAAATTCGAGAACCGCGAGAAGATAGATTTTACCACCAGGCTCGCCGATTTTCTTCAGCATAAGCGGAGGATTATTATCATTGCCGGAGCCGTCGTCATAGGCGCCTTTATCGCCGGCATCTCTGGATACGCGATATGGGAAAAAACAAGCGGCGATAATATACAGGCCGTAGAAGAATTATACGACAGATATTTTGAAATGGGATTTGAAAACCCGGCGGTAAACGCGGTAAACGAGGAAGAAACATCCGAATACATCGCGTCGGTACGGGAGTTTGCCGAAAAAAAATCAGGATACGCCGCGGTACGCGCCTGGACCATACTCGGACGGGTATACCAGTCCCGTAAGGAATGGCCCCTGGCCGAAGAAGCCTGGAGCAGAGCCGCCGCGCTTAAACCCGCAAGCTACTTAACGCCGGAGAGCCTTTTTAACGCCGCCTCCGCCGCGGAAGAGCAGGGGAGCGTCGAGAGGGCCATTGAGATACTGAAGAAAATCTCAGGCGAATATCCCGATACCTTTCCCGGCATAGCCCGGAGCTCTTTTTCCCTGGGGAGACTCTACGAAAAACAAGAAGATACGGAAGCGGCTCTTTCGGCCTACCAGACCGTAGTGGAAAACTGGCCTTCAAGCCCCTGGGCGAACCTGGCCAACAGCCGTATCATCGCCCTTGCCATAAACAGGTAGACGATGGCGGCATAAAAGCGGGGTGTAATGCAAGCGAGTGTAATACGCGGAATTTTTCCTGTTTGCGCACTCGTGTTTCTTTTTTCCTGCGGGATTGAGGATTATATCTACCTTGACCCGATTCCAGCCTCCAATGTAAGCCACACGTCGGGAAATACCCTGGTTCAGGTAACCATACCGCCAACGCCGGCAGTCTATTTTACCCACTATGTTATTTTTTACCGCATATATGTAAGTGAGGTTCCTCTAACCTCGGAAATAACCGATCTTGGAACCGTAAGTACTGTAAACAATAGTACACTGACAAGTAATTATAATACCCTGCGCCCCTATGCCGACGAAACCAATACCATCTCGGCGTCCCAGGTAGGGACTGTATTTAACAACCTCCTTTACAGCGAACTGGCGGTAAGCGGAGGGAATCTTCAGACCCTCCTCGGACCCTCAGGCACAAGCCGTTCCCTTGCCATTGATTTTAGTGACAGCGCCGCCTATGATATTCCGTATCTGACCATTAACGGCGGCCTCCCATACCAACTGCGACGTACCTGGACTGTACGCGGCTTTAGCCCGCCATCAGGCGCGCCAAGCGCCTTTACGCCGCTTCCAAGCGGCACAGGATACGACTTTACGCGAAGCCAGGACCTGTGTTACGTCAACAGTATTAATAATTGGGACATCTCGGTTAAGTCAGGCACAGATTGGGGTTCAGGCACCGGGCAATACGCCTATGTGTCCCTGTATATTGCCGCCCGGGGTATAGATGGAAACTTCAATTCAATATATTCGCGGCCAACATTTTTAGGCGTATTACGGCTTCCCGATTAGTCCAGGGAAATTTGTACGGATTTTTTCTTTTCCGCGCTTGTCCGTGTGGTCGGTTAAATTTCCTAAACCAAACCAAGGGGAGGGAACCGCCTGAGCCGGATTTGTATATATATTCTACTAACTATAATGTATATTCTGTCTACTAAAAA
>JAIRXO010000132.1 GCA_031268255.1 Spirochaetaceae bacterium | reverse complement strand
TTACGGTGATAAACAGTCTGGCCGGCAGGGATACGCTCATCGCCGTGAGGCGATGTCATATAACCATTTCCTTACAGTACAGGCCCAAAGGGCCTGATGCCGGCAGGGATGCCGGCTGCTATGTATCCATGAGTTTTGCTTCGCAAAACTCAAAGCTGAAAATCCGCATGGACGCGGATTTTCAGCAGCGCAAGGGATTGAAGCGGAAATCCTTTTGGCGATAGCCAAAAGATTGGAGCGGAAAGCCCGGTCTGCCGGACCGGAGGGTCGCCCTCCGGGCGGGCAGATGCGCCCTGGGCTTTCTATACTTGAAGGCTTGCGGTTGACCATTCATATATGATCCTCAAATACGCTGCCCTGCCGCTATTCCGATTCAAAATAATCAACCGATTGTATTATAATATTGTATGTATTGCCGGTTAAAAGTTTTTGGTAAACACCAGTTCCCATTCGCCGGGTACCAGATCCTCTTCCTCTGTCGTTTCAGAGCTGTCTCCGGCAATGGTTTCCCCGGACGGGTGCCAGTACCAGAAGGCCGTGCTTAATACGTTTTGTCATAATCATTCCTCCTTTTCCTCCGGTATTATACACGCGCTGTTTACGGTGATAAACAGTCTGGCCGGCAAGGTACAATCCCCTCGCTTGACTTTCTATTGTTAGCCATATATAACTAAATGTAAGTTTATGCTAACACAAATTACGGAGGTTTTATGAAAAAGGTTTTGATTTCTTACTGGAGCGGGACCGGGAATACCAAGGTTATGGCGGAACAGCTTGCCAGGGGTGTAAGCGGCGCGGGCGGCGAGGCTGTGCTGAAACCGGTGTCTGAGACTACGCCTGATATGGTTAAGGAAGCGTCCGCCGCGGCGTTTGGCTGCCCCGCTATGGGCGCCGAGGTGCTTGAGGAAAGCGAGATGGAACCTTTTATCAGCGCCCTGGGTCAGGCGGAACTTGGCGGCAAGGCTGTGGGCCTTTTTGGTTCCTATGACTGGGGCGACGGGCAATGGATGCGGGACTGGGTCGACAGGATGAAGGGCCTGGGGGCTCTTGTCGACGGCGAGGGTCTCATTGCCAATCTGGTTCCCGATGAGGCGTCTCTTGCCGGATGTCTTGAACTGGGAAAGCGTCTTGCCGGATAAGAAGCAGGGCGGATATCAGGTTTCTAAAGGGCGCATCCCCGCCTTCGGCGGGGACCGGGCTTTCCGCTCCAATCTTTTGGCTAATCGCCAAAAGGATTTCCGCTTCAATCCCTTGCGCGGTCCCGGAGTAAAAACGTGTACGCCAAAGGCCGAAATCCGGTCCGGTATTTTTAGCGGAAGCTCTTAACGGGGTTGTTATGGTAGAGCAGTTGTTTGAGATCGCGCTGGCAAAGCACTGCGCTCCGGTGCTCCTGGGGAGAAAACCGGCGGCGCTCTTTGCGAAACCCCTGTGGTGGGACGAAACGTATTCCCTCTGCCTTGGTTCCTGCGCGCTTGGTTCCTGCGCGCTTGAGTTTCTTTCCCTCAAGAGGCCCGGAAAAAATACGGTGATTTTAGCCTATATTCCGGCCCTGTTATCCGCAACGCTGGAAAAGCCCGGTGTGTATTCTGTACTCGAACAATTCGGCTATCCGCCGGGGGGCGGGGCCGGAAAAAATCTTAAATTTCTGGAACAGCGTTTCAGGACAGAGAAAGAATTCCCCCATGAGGTGGGATTTTTTCTTGGGTATCCGCCTGATGACGTGGTGGGCTTTATGCGCCACAGGGGTTCGCACTGCAAGTTATGCGGTCTCTGGAAGGTCTACAGCGACGTAAAAAAGGCCAGCCTCCTCTTTGCCGAATACACCCGCTGCAGGCAGAGGCTCCTCGGCCATCTGGAACAGGGCGGCACGATTTTTGGCGCGCCGCTACATTTTCTTTCTGCGGGAATTAACAAAGCGGGAAAAGTCATTGATGTTTTTGACCACGACCCGGTCGGCAAAGATTTCCATACGGCGCTGGGTAACAAAGTGGTTGAGGGTTTCCCTGGTCTGGGTAACGCTCATGCCGGCCCAGTGGGCAACATCGTCAACGGTGGTTTTGAATTCCCGGCGTTCGGTTGATTTATCTATGTTTGTCTGGGTCTCGTCAAGCATGAGGAAAACATCGGCGAGTTTCGCCTGGTCATCGTCCAGGGTAAGTATCATAAAGCGGCGTTTTGAGTCGTATATGCGCTTGGTAAACATCTTGAGGAGCTTGAGGGCTATCTGGGGGTTTCCCAGCATGAGTATCTCAAAATTCTGACTGTTGAATTCCAGCACCTTGACCAGGTCCAGTGCTATGGCCGTGGCTGAACGGGGGGAATTTTCGAGGATGGCCATTTCGCCGAACATTTCCGAAGGCTGGAGTATGTCCAGGGTTTTTTCCACGTCGCCGATGATTTTAACCAGTTCCACCCTGCCCGACTGAATCAGGTAAAAGGTGTCGCCGGGTTCAAATTCGGAAAAAATCATTTCCCCGGGCTGGTATATTTTCGCGAAGCGGCTGAAAGCCGCAAGATCCATGCCCGCCACTATTACGCCTCCAATGCTTTAAGGGCCCGTTTGGCCTTGATATGGGTGGCTGAGTCCTCGCTGGCTGTCAAGGAAAGTATTTTTTTGTAGAACATGGCCGCCTGATCCTTGCTGCCCCGCTTTTCGTAGGACTGCCCCATAAAGAACAGGGCGTCCCCAAGATCAGGATGCTTGGGATACTTTGCTATCATCAGGGTATAGTGCTTGATACAGTCCTCGTATTTCCCCAGAAGGTAGAGGCAGCGCCCTATCTCGTAAATGCTTTTTGCCGTATATTCAGGCTCGTTGTTGGCATCCTCTATTTTTTTGAAGGAAAGATATGCCTGCTGGTATTTTTCCTGGGAGATGAGGCTTACCGCGTCGTAGTATGCCTTGGCCGTATCGGACATATCGCCGCTCCGGGAAGCTGTCCCTTCCGAGGGAGATACCTGGGGGCCGCCCGGAGCCGGTCCCTTGCCGTTCCCGTAGCGGATCAGGGAAGTTTCGGCTACTTCCAGGAACTTGGCGGCCTGGGCGGCGTTGCGGCCCGAGGGGTAATAGGTAAGGTAGCGGCCAAAGACGTACTTGGCCTGGGAAAAACGCTTGTTTTTAAGGTAATACTGGCCTACGTTGAAAAGCCCGCCCTCGGAGTTCCGGGTTTCTTCCTTCTCCATCAGGTTTGAAACCTGTTTGTGGAGGCGCCTGAGCTGGTTGGAAAACACCTTGAGCATCTTCATGATGATTCTGGTATTTGCCATGGCCATTTTTTCAAATTCAGGAACCGAAAAGGCCACCAGGGAACTGTCCTGCATGGCTACGGCGTTTTCTTCCCGGGGATAACGGCCCAGGGCGGATTTAACGCCGAAGAATTCCCCCGGCTGCACCAGGTCGTGTATGTCCTCTCCGGTTTCAATATCCTGGTAGGCAAGGTTTACCTTTCCCTGCTGGAGTATATACACCAGTTCCCCGGTATCACCCTGGAAATAGATGAGAGAACCGGCTCTGAATTGCAGCGCTTTGGGCATCCCGTTCCTTCCGCCTACCGGCGCGGGGCGGTTCCTGTCCCGCCGTCAGGTTCAAAGGGGAGAAAATCGAGGATTTTCTTAAACCCTATCTTTTCCCGCGCTTCGCTATAGAGGCGGGCCGGGTCGCCGATAACAAACATGGACCTTTCCCCAACCTTTATGACAGTATAGCCCGGCGGAACTTCTCCCCCCAGAAGGTCAAGAAAGCGCATTTCGCCGTAGAGGGGTTTACCGGCCAGGGTAAGGAGTTCTATGTCCCGCATTTCGGCGGAGACAAGATTTTCGTAGGGGTTACTGTGCCGCCCTTTAAGCACCAGTATGTCGGCCAGCTTGCCCGTGTCCAGGGAACCGAGCTTTTTGTCAATCCAGAAAGCCCGCGCCGCGTTAATGGTGGCCATCTCGAACATCAGTTTCGGCGGCAGTTCGCTGCCGTACATGTTCCGGTACAGGTCCCGGTCAAATTTCATTTCGGCAAGAAGATTGGCCGAGCCGGTTGCCGAGGAATCGGTCCCCAGGGTAACATTGACGCCCGCCTTGATCATTTTTCGTATTTTGCAGGTAACATTGAACATGAACTTATTGGAGAAGCCGCACCAGGAAAC
>JAIRXO010000098.1 GCA_031268255.1 Spirochaetaceae bacterium | reverse complement strand
GCTCGAAGAGATGGGAATAAGACTTAAATTTGTCCTCATAACCGCTCTGAACCATGAGGGTTTCCGGGACATTCATCGTATAGATGCAAAGCGTGGGCAGGTTCCCCTTATAAAAGGTCGCTTCGTCATTGCGATAGGTAATGTATTGAAACGTAAGCCGTTCGATGAGCGTCCGTAGGCCTGCGGTTACTTCCATGAGGTAAATGGGGGAGCCAAGGATAAGGGCGCCGCAGGTGCCGATTTTTTCCAGGACCGGCTTGAGATCGTCGTTCAGGGCGCAGCGGCCCAGAGCGGCGGCGCCTTTCTTTTTGCAGGAAAAACAACTGACGCAGCCTTGAAAAGAAAGATCGTAAAGGTTAATTAACTCCGTTTCGGCGCCTTGGAAAGCAGTGCCGTCAAGGGCGTTTTTAACCAGCGTATGCGTGTTCCAGCCTTTACGGGGGCTGCCGTTGATACCAATTACCAGGGCCATTAACTGCTCCTATTTGAATTCGGTAAGCTCAATGGTCTGGACATACGAAAAGCCTTTTATGTGCGGTAATCCTTCTGTTTCCTTACCGGATGCCCTGAAAACACCCAGGGCCTTGGCAGCGGTCCAAAGATGGCAGAGGGCGATACCCGCATCGGCTATCGTCAGCGGGTCCATCAGCTTTTTGACAAGGAAATTATTGTTAGCCATGTAAAGCCTGATTTTTGTTCCCTCCGCGTAAAGCTTCCAGCCTTGGCGGTTCATTGCGGAAGGGGCGAGCCTGACCGCTTCCAAAACTTTCGATTCGCCCGGTATATCGGTGATCTCCGAAAGGTTTTTCCGTTTGAACTGGGAGACGCTCTCCCTTCGGTACGCCCCCGCCGCTTTTCCGAAAACCAGCAGTTTGAAGAACGGGAGGCCCTCGTATTCCAAAAAACCATTTTTCGGCTTCGCCATCCCGACCCAGCAGGAACCGAACCCCAGCGTAGAAAGATAAAGGCTCATTTCCTGGAGCAGAAATGAAGCGTTCAGCCGGGCGTCATCGTCATCTTTTGCATAGGAACAAAGGCAGCAGGGGGCGTGTCCGAAGGAAACCCCGGCCTTTTCAGCGGGGATTACCCGCAAAAGCGCGGCGGAATCATCCAAAGCTGCCAGGCTTTTCCGCCCTTCCTCGATTTTTCCGAGATCTGTGTCATCCAGTTCGCCCGGCCTGTAGTCCCGTACCGACATCCGTCGGGATATTTCGGCGTATAGCCCCTGTATTTCGTTATCTTTCATGAACGTAGTATAGACCAAAAGAAATAAGTATGCTACCGGCGGTATGAATGAAGCAATAGGTACACCGAGAGCAAGTGTCCACGGTCTTATTCGTTCTCGGAGACAACCGTGTAGCTGCCGTATTCATGCCAATACAGCGTAACAGTACAGGACAGTTCTCCAGTCCGAGAGGCTATCTCCAGGGAACCCCGGCACTTCATGGAAGGACGAGGGACCAGGCTGGAAAGAGGGCAGAGATAGAAACCCGAAGGGGCTTTTATCTTTGCCACCGCTATCCCCCGGTACTTGTGATGCAGGCCCATACCCACTTCCACTATCCTCCCCAGAAGCCGGTCCCGCTTGCGGTTCCCGATGTCCAGGGGAAACAGTACCGGATATTCACCTATATCCTCAACCACAGCGTCAAACCATGCCGAGTCAAAATCATCTTCCAGAAATGCCGCATAGTCCCCGTCGGCCTTCCCCCGGTCCCGGCGGAGGCACCACAGGCTGACCGCAGTAATGGCGACGGCGCATAGCAGGACAAGAGTAGTTTCAAACCGCCAATCCAGAGCCGCAAGGAAGCCCAGCATACCGCACCCCAGGACCAGGACAATGCGGCGGTCCCCTTTCTTACAGGTTATGCCGAAAACCAGGTAGCTCATAATCATCCCCATGATATAGCCGTGAACCAGGCCGAGGCCGGCAGCCTGGAGGCGGTTTAACGTAAAGGAGAGCAGGATAATCACGTTGGCCGCTATAAAGACGCACAGAGTTTTTACAATCTGGATTTCATAGGCTGTTGTGTAGTAAACCGGATCTTCGTCCATGTTTTCATTTTCCATATCAGCGTCCAAAGTCTTGCCTTTATACTTTTCTCTGCTTGCCGTAGTAAAAGATACAAGCCCGTCTGTTCCCTGTTTCATGTTATTGTTCCTTCCCGGCCCTGGCTTTAGACGGATGCCGCAGGTTCTGCTCCGGGAACCGGAAAGCCAGCTTCCCGTCCTGCTCAAGAACAAAAAAGGCGATGAACCGTTTACCGTTTTTGGAGGTACATTTTTTGATACCCGTAGGCTTGCCGGACACCAATAGCTTTACATCTTCAAGGGATATTTTAGCTCCGGTGACTGTTTTCCATACGGAAAACCGGCAGGATGGGGCTTGTTTATACCCCGTGCAGTAGTAATTCTTCTCCCCCTCCCGCAGGGGGGTCCCGCAGAAGGGGCAGAGGCCGGGGCCTTCCTTCACATAGTATTCCCGTTCCCCTTGGTTAATGCAGGACTGGAGGTACTCAATGATTGACTGCTTGAACTTTCCCGGATTTTCCTGAAACTGTTTTTCCCAGGCTGTCGTTTCCCCTACATCGGCGATGCGCCCGAGCGTTTTATCCTTCCGTAACTGCCTGAGCAGGAACAGCCCTTTATCGGTGGCGTAGAGCTTCTTTTTGTCTTCCCGGACATAACCCCGGTCAAAGAGGTTCCTGATGATACCGGACCGGGTGGCGGGGGTTCCCAGGCCGACAAGTTTCACATCGTTCTGGTTACGGGGATTTTCCATGAAGGCAAGCAGGGTATCCTGGGAGAATTC
>JAIRXO010000213.1 GCA_031268255.1 Spirochaetaceae bacterium | reverse complement strand
TCGGAAAATTTATGGCCGCATTGACAGAAAGCCTTCTCCAAACTACCTTATGGTATGCACCCCCTAGCGGAAGAACTTAACTCAATCCTCGACAAGACTGCGGCGGGCCGCCTTTTGTCCTCTTTTGGCCGGCGTATTTATTTTCCCAAGGGCATTATAGCCCAGTCGGGAGAGGCGAAAAAACAGGCTCACCGGGCCAACGCGACTATTGGCATGGCGTACAAGGACGGCGGGCCTCTGATGCTTAAAAGCATTGCTTCCTTTATGCCTTCTTTCAGTCCTGACGAAGCGGTGGCCTATGCTCCTACTGCCGGGCTGGAAGAGGCGAGGCTGGCCTGGAAACAGGAGATGGTCAGGAAAAACCCTTCCATCAACGGCGACGCCATATCCCTTCCGGCGGTAATTCCCGGGCTGACTTCGGGGATTTCCTACACGGCGGATCTCTTTGTCGATACGGACCAGGCTGTACTCAGCGCCTATCCGTGCTGGGATAATTATGCCCTTGTCATCGAGGGCAGAAGGGGCGGTGTACTCAAGGGTGTTCCGTTTTTTGTCCCCGGCAGGGGGCTTGACCTTGACGCTATCGCCTCGGGCTGCAAAGAAGCGGCAAAGGGCGGGCAGCTCAGGGTACTGTTCAATTTTCCCCAGAATCCTTCTGGCTATACGCCGTCCATAGGCGAAGGAGAGGCTCTGGTCAACATCATAGGCGAAGCAGCCCGGGGAGGGGCCGACGTGCTGGTCATGGTTGACGACGCGTATTTCGGCCTTTTTTATGAGGATTCGCTTAAAGAATCCCTTTTTGGCCGTTTTGCCGGTCTTGACGAAAGGGTGCTGGCGGTAAAGATAGACGGTCCCACCAAGGAGGACTATGTCTGGGGTTTCAGGATGGGTTTTCTTACCTTCGGCTCCAGGGGCATGAATGTCGAAACCTACGGGGCTCTGGAAAAGAAACTCATGGGGACCATACGCTCGTCGGTGTCCTGCGTTAATACTCCGGCCCAGTCCATTATGCTCAAAACCCTCGCGGATTCGGAAACCGGAAAAGAAAAAGCAGCCTGTTTCCGCCTCATGAAAAGGCGGTATCAGGCGGTGCGGGCCTTTGTTGACAGCCGCGCGGACCACGGCATACTTGAGGCCCTGCCGTTTAATTCAGGGTATTTTATGAGTTTTCTCTGCAAGGGCATCAGCGCCGAAAAACTCCGCCGGGAGCTTCTCGCTGTTCACGGCATAGGGACCGTGGCCCTGGGCCCTTACCTGAGGGTGGCTTTCTCATGTCTTGAAGAAGAACAGATTCCGGGCATTTTCGAGACCATTTACAAGAGCGCCGGGGAAATCCAAGTGCGGGGTTTGTGAGGCGGGCTGCCGGGCTTGTGAGGCGGGCTGCGGGGCTTGTGAGCCGGTCAGCCCACGAGCATACGGCCTATGTCCTGGAGTTCCGCGATCTGGGAATAAAGGGGCCTGTGGCCCTTGGAATCCTTTTTGTCCAGTTCCACAAGTTTGATGAAAAGCTCGTTTACCAAATCGGCAAAGAGCTGCAGGTTAGAAGCGAAGTTGTTCACCGCCATGTCCCTGAGTACCTTTTCGGAGCTGGCGGTCATGCCGCTCCCCAGCCTGTTGCGCAGGGTCGGAACCAGTTCCTTGCGGGCCAGGGCCACAAAACGGGCCGCCGCGATTATCTGGCGGTACAGTTCGTCAAGATGAAAGCCCTGGTAGCGGTACTGTTCGATTTTTTCGGTGAGAATCTCAATCAAGTCCCACGACTGTTTCTCCAGGGGGAGCTGGAGCAGGGCGGGGCGTATAAAGCGGTTGGATATATTATCCTTGTAGTGCGCCCCGATTTGTTCTATCAATCGGATTATTTCAGGCTCTCGTATTTGCATTACTATAATAATACCCCTCCGGCTGAGGATTGACAAGCACGGAAAGCCGGCAATAGGATGCTTTCATGCGGAAAATCATCAGCGCCGCCCTTCTTTTCTCCGCCCTCTCCGGTACAGGCTGTATGCTGGCGGAAAAAAAGACGGCGGTTTTATGGACCGACAGTCCCGAATTCGCCCTTTACGGCGAGTACTTTAACTCCGCCCAGGACCAGTACAAGGTCGAAATTGAATACTACCCCTACCCGGCCAGGGTTCTTGCCGGGGCGGGCCGCGGGGAATTTCCCGACATGGTCGCGGGGAGCTGGCTGAAAAGTTCGGCTACCCGTTCGCTCTTCAGTTCGCTGGACAGTCTCTTTGGCGGCATACGGAAAGATTCGTTTTACCCTTCGCTTCTTGCCCTGGGGGCCATAGAGGGGCGGCAGTACCTCCTCCCCGTCTCTTTTAACGCCCCGGCCCTGGTTTTTTCGCTGGAAAACAGCCGCCTGGTTGACAATCCCTTTGTCATCAGTTTCGACCAGATCAGGGAACTGGGCAAGGCGTACAACGCGCCGGCAAACGGCGTGTTTACCCGCCTGGGCTTTGCCCCCGCGTCCGACAGCGAGTTCGTCTACCTTGTGGCGGAGCTTTTTGGCGCCAATTTCAGGGAAGCAAACCCCATAGCCTGGGATTCAGCGGCTCTGGAAAGAGCGGTTTCCTACATCCAGAGCT
>JAIRXO010000147.1 GCA_031268255.1 Spirochaetaceae bacterium | reverse complement strand
ATGAAGGCAGATATGGATTTCTTGCGTTTGATAACGATAATAAAGACGCAAAGCAGCCGACTATGTTTTGGGCGTATGATTCTATTAACAAATATTATCATGAGGCTGCCCGGATAACGGATACCGAACCGTTGGAAACGCTAAGGTGAAAATACAACGCACCAGGATGGATACAATAAACGTAAGTACCTCCCAGATATATGACGTAGGGGCAGGACGGGATCGCCGAACCCGCCAAACTAAAAGCCCGGCAGGGGCTCGATGAGACCCTGCCCTGACGGTATGTTGCGGGTGAGGAAGCCCGTCCGAGGGGGAGCGACGTAAATAAAGGTGGATACATGACAAACTAATCCGGGAAGCGCGGATAGGTCGGAGTGCGGCGGGTACATTCCGCCCGTTTCGGAGCTTTGGGCGGAAACAAAAAGCGCAGCTTTTTGTCCGGCCAGCGGAGGAACGGGTAATGTACCCGCCGAACAATAGTGCGCGCGCTTCCCGTATCAGGCTCGCGATGCGCTCCCCCTGTGTAGATTTTTTGCGCTTTTAAGGCTATGCTGATACCATGAGACGGCGCGTTTCCCATTGTCTTGTTTTGCTGTTTGTGCTGGCAGCCCTTCTTTTTGGTTCCTGTAACCGCCTGCTTGGCTGGGGGGTACTGCTCTGGTCATCCGGGGACCCCGAGATTCCTTCCGGGACCGTGCTTCCTGTGTATATCCGATCCGATATCGACCATGTATGGGTGGCCGGAATCCCCGAAGAATACCGGGGGGACGACACAAGGCGGGACAAGTTTGAGCTTCCCCTGTGGCAGCTTGAGCTTTTGGGAAGCAAAAGCAAGGCTCTCGAAAAGGCCGCTCTTTTTTCTGAATACGCCCGCACCTACGCGGAGACGCTCCAGGACGGGCTTCCTGTACGGTACGACCCTGACAACGGCGCCCGCAGGGTGTACCGGCTCAGGCGGGGAGAAATCATAAAGATACTTTCCCGTGCCGAGGGAACCCAGGCCATAAGTTCCGACGGGACGCCCCTGCCCGGCGAATGGTACCAGGTGCTCTCGGACGACGGCACGGTGGGCTACTGTTTTTCCTACCGTTTAAGGCTTTTTGAACACCAGGGCGGGGCCCTGAGTGTAACAAGGGAAGCTGAGGAAAAAACCGTGGACCCCGAACTGGACCTGGTGTTCTCCCAGGTCTGGTCGCCTGACTGGTGGGGGACCATGGTGTCCCAGAGGCGCATCGACCTGGACGACCTGTCCAGGGGCTGGTATTTTTCCGCCGGACAGGATACGGGCATAGCCCGCGTTGTCATGCCATCCCTTAACAAAAGCTATCCCTACACCAGTATCAGAAGGCTCGGCAGCCGCTCGTGGCTTCTTGAGGGAACGGGATTGCAGATGAGCCTCAGGACCGATACGACGCTCCTGGTCCAGATGGCCGACGAAGGCGGTTCGCCAAAAAGTTTTACCTTTGTGGCCCTCAATGCCGATGTGGCGGACCTCATAAGCCAGGAGACCGAGCGGCGCGAGGCCGAATTCAGGGAGATACTCAGGCACGGCCCCCGTTTTTCAAGCTCGAACTACGGCAGCCTCAGCTTTGCCGAAAACGGAACATTCATCTGGAGCGGCTTTAATCTTTTAAGCCCCCAGGTAATTCCCGCCGGGGCGGAAGGAAGGGGCGGAGTAGACATGGGGGTATTCCTCGCAAACTCACTGAGCCGCGATTATACCGGAGTCTTTACCCTCCGTTTTGAAAGCGGCGGCGGAAACGCCGCAAGAGTTACCTTTATGTATACCACGGAAAGCCAGGGCATCAGGCTGGAATATGTTCCGCCCTCGTCCCTTGACGGCCTTACGGTAACAAGGCGCTCCCCCTCCCCCCTGGTCATGTACTTTTACACAGAGTCCGAAGGGTACCCGTGACATTCCGTTACGCCAAAGACAGGGGGTAGCCTGTGGCCTTTGTTCAATGTACCCGGGTCTCCCTTGCTTTCGGGGACAGGGATATACTCAAAAACATAACCCTGTACCTCGGCGACGGAAAGCGGGCCGCCCTCGCCGGCGCCAACGGTTCGGGAAAATCAACCCTCATGAAAATCCTGGCCGGAAAAATCCCTTCCGATTCGGGCGACAGGGCAATGCAAAAAGGGAGCCGCGTCTCCTACCTCCCCCAGTCAGGCATTGTCCACCGGGGAAAAACCGTCAGGGAAGAAGCCGAATCGGCCTATGAGGATATTCACGCCATGCTTTCCCGCATGGAACGCCTGGGAAGCGCCCTCGAAGGACACAGCGAGGACAGCATCGAAACCCGGACGCTTCTCGGCGAGTACCATGCCCTCCAGGAAGAAGTGGAGCGCCGGGGATATTACAGCCGGGAACAGCATATCGCCGAAGTATTCGGCGGCCTTGGTTTTGCCCCCGGCGACATGGAAAAACAGGCCGGAACATTTTCAGGCGGCTGGCAGATGCGCATAGCCCTCGCCAAGGTTCTCCTCGAATCCCCCGGCATACTGCTCCTTGACGAACCTACCAACTACCTGGACATAGAAGCACGCGCCTGGCTCGAAGGCCATCTTTCTTCCTTTCAGGGCGCGTACCTCCTGGTATCCCATGACCGCTACTTTCTCGACGTAACGGTCAACGAAGTCTACGAACTTTTTCAGGGCGGCTTAAAGCGTTACGCGGGGAATTATTCGGCCTACGAAAAAGTCAGGGAAGCGGAACTGGAAAACCTCGTTAAACGCTATAAGATACAGCAGGAAGAAATCGCCAGGGCCGAGGACCTGATACGCCGTTTCAGGTACAAGGCCACCAAGGCCGCCATGGTTCAGGAACGCATCAAGATGCTCGAAAAAATAGAACGCATAGAAATTCCTGAATCCCTTAAAAAAATCCACATCAGCTTTCCGCCGCCGCCCCATACAGGACGCATAGTCCTCACCATCACGGGACTTTCAAAACAGTACGGGGAAAAACGGGTACTCGAAAACCTCGATCTCCTTGTCGAGTCCAAAGAGCGCCTCCTTGTGGTAGGGCCAAACGGCGCGGGAAAAACCACCCTCCTCCGCGCCGCCGCGGGCGTTGACCTGGACTATCAGGGAAAGCTCAGTTATGGCAGCGGAGTCAGGACAGGATATTTTTCCCAGGACGCCGCCGAGACCATAGGCGGCCCGCAAAGCGTCCTTGAATACATCGAGGAAAAAGCCCCGGCGGAAACCATCTCCCGGGCCAGGGACCTCCTGGGCGCCTTTCTCTTTCGCGGCGATGATGTCTACAAAAGCCTTTCGGTATTGTCAGGCGGCGAAAAAAGCCGCCTTGCCCTGCTCCACATTCTCCTCAGCCCGGTAAACCTCCTCATCCTCGACGAACCCACAAACCACCTTGACCTCTATTCCAAAGACGTGCTGCTCGACACCCTCAAATCCTATACGGGCACCGTGATTTTTGTCTCCCATGACCGCGCGTTTATGGAAGCCCTGTCCTCAAAGACGCTGGAACTGGGCCGCGCCCCGTTAGGCGAAAACGCGCCTTTTCACCGCCTGTTTTACGGAAACTACGCCTATTACCTTGAACGCGTTATGCGCGAGACCCTGGAAAATCATCATGAGGGGGGAGGTCTCCCCCCTCTCTCCATCCGCTACGCGGATTCCGCTCCCCCCCTCAACGGGGCTCCGCCCCGTAACGCCCCGCCCCCGGCGGTACAGGAAGCTCCCGCTCCCGGAATCCCGCCGGTAATTTTGATCAAGGCCGGACAGCCCCCGGAGGACAGCCTCCTCAGCGCCTCTGAAAAACGGGAGCGGGAAAAGAAAAAACAGGCCGCGGCCAGACGCCTTGCCCGGCAGGAAGAAGAAATACTCGCCTCCCTCGAAACCCTGGAAGCGGAAAAGAAAACCCTGGAAACCCAGCTCTCCCTGCCGGAAGTGTACAGCTCAGGCGAAAAGGCCAGGGAAACAAACGCGAGGCTCGCCGGGGTCCTGGCGGCCATCGAAGAAAAAACCGCCCTCTGGGAAGCCAACACCAATGAACAAAGGGCAAACAGCAAGTAGCGGGCCTTGCGAATAAAACTCAAATTTTGCCTGTTTCTCCACCATGGAGACTTCCACCTTCGTCCCCGCCCCGCTATACTTAAAGCATGAATATTCTAATAATAGGCGGGGCGGGATATATCGGAAGCCATGTCGCCGGGGAATTCCTTGACCGGGGGCACAGGGTAACGGTATTCGATAATCTTTCTTCGGGACTCAGGGAAAATCTTTTTCCCAAAGCGGCGTTTATCCACGGGGAT
>JAIRXO010000140.1 GCA_031268255.1 Spirochaetaceae bacterium | reverse complement strand
AAAAATATAAAAGATTTTAAAGGCAGCCAGATAAAAGTATTAATGCCAGAAGAATATTTGGTACTAAAATAAATGAAAATACAGGGCACTGCGCATAACAGGACTGTTTACGCTTTTTTGTCCTACCGGACAAACCGGGCTGTCAAAACCCTTAATGTCGTGTAAGCGACTTCCCATACAGATGAGAACGGTATACGACATTTCCTCCTAAAGGCCCGCCGAATCCATCGCGGAGCAGGCGGGGTTTTGTTCCGCCGCGCCTGAGGCCGGCGCTTCGGAGGGGGTGGGAGGCGGGCCGCTGAGGAGTTCTACCAATTTTTTTGCCCCGCTGTCGGACTCGACAACGAGTTCCGCCGCGCTTCCGTCCTCCCGGCGGTAGCTCAGGCACAAGCGGGGCTGGGCGCTTAAAAAAATACGCCTGAGTAATTTTTGTTCCCGCCTGAAAGCCGCGCCGAGTATTTTGTCCCGGGGAATCATGATGACTTTTTCCTCTGGGGCCTTGGCTCCTGTGGTAGCCCTGGCCAGGGCTTCTATCCAGCCTTCGTGGGGAAAATGATGAAAACGGTACGCCGCTGATGTTACGATGGAGAGGCCCCACAGCGGATAGGGATACCTGTCCCAGCCTCCGACATAACGGCCCAGGCAGTAGCCCAGAACTTTTTCGCCAAGCCGCGCCTCATAGTCTTTCCAGAATTCCGCCGGGTCAAGAGCCTTGTGAGTCATGATTCCCCAGTATATACGATACGGCGGCCTTTGTCAGGAACCAAAGGGTATGGATTTATTCACCGTGTCCGGCTATACTCAAACCGGAGGCGTGTATGTCAACGGTATTCAAGGAAGATGAAGGGCTTCGTTATACCTACGCTGATTACCTTCTCTGGAAAACGGACAAGCGTTATGAGATCATAGACGGCGAAGCCTATATGATGGCCGCCCCTTCGGTAGCCCGTCAGGCTATAAGCCGGGAACTTCTCGTTCAATTCTGGAATTTCCTCAAGGGCAAAGGCTGCCAGGTCTTTGCCGCTCCCTTTGATGTGCGGCTTTTCCCCAGGGAGGACGGCAGCGACGACACGGTGGTCCAGCCTGATATACTGGTCATCTGTGACGAGGCCAAGATCGCCGATGGCCGGGCCTGCCGGGGAGCGCCGGATATGGTGATTGAGATTCTCTCTCCTTCAAATTCCGAGATTCCCATGCTGTTGAAATTTACCAAATACCTCAGGGCGGGGGTACGGGAGTATTGGATTATTGACCCGGACACCAAAAACGTTCAGGTGCATCTTCTGGAAAAGGACGGCAAGACCCCGCCTGAACATTACATTTCCAGTGTCTACGGCGATGGGGAGACTCTGGATGTTTCCGTCCTGCCCGGCCTGGCAATAGATTTTGCCGGTATCTGGGGCGTTCTGTAAGTATTTTATTTTAGGAGGAATATTGTGGCTCAAAGCACTGACACTGTGTACGCTGGTTTTGAGGAAATGCGGGAATTTATGCGGCTGGCCTTTATCGCGGTCGGCGTACCGGACGGGGACGCGGCGGTCTGCGCCGATGTGCTGATAGAATCGGACAAGCGCGGCATTGATTCCCACGGCGTGGGAAGGCTTAAACCTATCTATATCGACAGGATAAAAGAGGGAATACAGTTTCCGCTTACCAAATTTGAAATACTCCGCGAAACGCCTTCCACTGCGGTCATTGACGGTCACGACGGCATGGGGCATGTCATCGGCGTCAGGGCCATGGCCATGGCCATTGACAAGGCCAAAAAGACCGGGCTGGCCATGACGGCGGTGCGGAATTCCACCCATTACGGTATTGCCGGCTATTACGCCCTTATGGCCGCGAAAGAAAACATGATTTGTTTTACCGGCACCAATGCCCGTCCGTCCATAGCGCCGACATTCGGGGTGGAAAATATGCTGGGTACCAATCCCCTGACCATAGGATTTCCTACCGATGAGGATTTTCCCTTTGTCATTGACTGCGCCACGTCCATCAGCCAGCGGGGAAAAATAGAGCATTACGCCAGGATTAAAAAAACCATGCCCTCAGGCTGGGTTATTGACGGAAAGGGTGGCGCGGTAACTGACCCTGAAATCGCCCTCAAGGGGCTTATCGCGGGAACCTGCGCCCTGACGCCTCTGGGCGGCATAGGGGAAGACCTGGCCGGCTACAAGGGCTATGGTTATGCGACAGTGGTGGAAGTCCTCTCGGCGGCCCTTCAGGGCGGAACCTTCCTCAAGGCTCTGGCCGGTATCAACAGCGACGGCAGCCACAGGCCCTATCACCTGGGACATTTTTTTATAGCCATTGCCATCAACGCTTTTACCGATCCCGCTTCTTTCAAAAAAACCGCCGGAGACATACTCAGGCAGCTTCGGGGTTCCAAACAGGCGGAAGGCCAAAACCGTATCTACACCGCCGGGGAAAAAGAATATATCGCCTATCTTGAACGGAAGGAAAAGGGCATACCCATCAACCCCGCGGTACGCGCGTCCCTTACGGCCGTCCGGGACGAATGCGGGGTAAAGCATGTTTTTTCATGGGAACAGAACTGAGAGGAACCATGGACAGCCCTGAGCGGGAAGCGCCACTCTTCCCCGGAGAAAAAGGCGGCGGCGGAAAGCGCCGCCTTGTGTTTAGCGCCCAAAGCCGCATCGGGGATGAATCGGCCTGGCTGCGCCGGGCCTTAGAAAACCGGATCAGCGTCCTGGTGATTCCCCTCTGTCCCGGCCCGTCTTTTTTCCCCCGGCCCGCCCTCTTCCGCCGCTTTGACCGGCTCTGCCGCCGGGCGGAAAAAGAGGGTCTGGTTATTGAACGGGGAGGCTGGGATTTGACGGGCCTGCTTTCCCTGAACATTTTTTCAGGCAGCCAGTGGCGGCGCATGGACAGGGGGAAACGGGTCAGGGACTGCAACTTTTGCCCCACAAACCCGGAACTTCTGGAACACCTTAAACGCCGCGCCAGGAGGCTTTTTGAGCGATGCCCCCGTACCGGGGTTTTTCATCTCTGGCCTGACAGGGGACACGAAAACGCCTGGTGTTCCTGTCCGGCCTGCAGGGCCTTTTCCGGCGAAGAACAGAACCTCATGGCGGTAAGCGCCGCCGCCGACGCCCTGTTGGAAATAAACCCCGAAGCAAGGCTTTCTTATTTCGCGGGCGGCGGGGAAGGGAGCCGGCTTAAAGGCAGGCCCAATACCTTCGGCCTCTCCCGGCTCCCCGGCCAGGACGGCGCTGAAAGGGACGGATGGTTTTTATAAAAAAACGCAATTATACCGTCTCGTACACACAATGGTATGATTTTTCATACACCATTTGACAGCTTGTGAGCTGTTTTGTCCCGAAAATTGTCAACATTTTCTTGTACACCCGGAACATGACGTTGCCATGCCCCATATTCACTCATTTCAAAACATTCTTCATTTTTATCGGAATTTGGAAATAA
>JAIRXO010000120.1 GCA_031268255.1 Spirochaetaceae bacterium | reverse complement strand
TATGGGGATTGCGGCGGGGCTGTGGCGTTACCGGGAGCTGAAGAACAGCGAAAGCGCGGCGGAGCGGCTGCTGGCCCGGCAGCGGGAGGAGATGATCCGGGACCGGCAGGAAAAAACAGCCTATATACAGCAGCTCAGGGAAACATACCGGCAGAATAATCAAACGGCAATCCCTTCAGCCTTTGACGTATGCCGGGCCGTTCTTTCCAGCGTTGACAACCGTACCAAGATAGAGAACTTTTCCCTGGCGGGTTACGATTTTCAGTTTGACGCCCGCGGCGTCGACGCGATTGCCCTGTTAAGCCGCTTTGAGCGGAACGAAGCGGTAGCGGCCATACGCCTTAACAGGGCGGTGATGGACGGCGGCATTGATACCTTTTCTTTTATCGGGACGGTAAAACCGATCCTGGCATTTCCGGGCGAGGATTCCCCCCTGGAAGAACAGATAGGGTTTTATGAGAAGGAAAACAGCCGGTTTCTTGAGGTAAAAGAGATCAAGGCGTCCCGGCCCCCTTCGGCGTATTCGCAGGAGATAATGAAGCTGCTTACAGGCAAAAATTGCGCCGTGCAGTCAATACAATATTACGTATCCGAATACGGCCTTGAAATTGATTACACGGTCCGCGCCGCAAGCGCGGGTTTCTTTAATTTTTTACAGGCCGCTTCCGGGGAGGCCCTCCGCCTGGATATAGCGTCATTGCGGGTACGCAGCTTTTTTGACAGCGGCAGTTTATCGGCGGTGCTCCGTTTCAGGACGGGCATTCCCCTGGCCGGGGAGGGCGGGGCTTACCTGTCTTCCCCGTTTGAAATTACGGGCCTGACGCCGGGAGAAATGAGCGTATATTTTGACATGCCCCGGCCCCCGCCTCCTCCCCTCCCGCCTCCGCCCGCCGCGGAACCGGAAGAAGCTGAGGAAGTCCCCCCGCCGCCTGAGCCCGCCATGATGCGCAGCCCTTCTTTTCTGAGTTTCATCGGGACCGCCGGCAGCCCGGACGGGACTTCGTATGCCCTCGTCAAGGACAGCCGGAGCGGCCGGGTGCTTAAAATCCCCTTTGACCCTTCCCGGGATAATTATGTACGATACGGGGAGGGCGGCAGTCTTGAAATTACGCTTGACGGCGCACGTTATGAGGTAAGCCGGTGAAAAGGTTAGTTTATGGCGCGGTTCTTCTTTTCCTCATGGTCTCCGGATGCAAGTCAAACCCCTTTTACCGGGCCGGCCGGGACTTTATGTATGTTATGGTATATGACTATGAGAATATCGGGATTCAGGGGGTGTCGGTATATATAGACCATAAATTGCAGGGGGAAACCGACGTACAGGGCCGGTATTTGCTTGACCTTAAAAAAAAGAAGGAGCATACCATTACCCTTCAAAAACGGGGTTATGAAAAGGCGGAAACGGCGTTTATCTTTGACCCCTTCCTGGTCCTCTACTTCAAGATGGGCAACGCCCCGCAGTTTTTACATCTCGCCGAAGGGGAACTGGAAAACGCTTCGTATGATGGAGCCTTGGACTGGATAAGGCGCTCTCTGGATCTCGAACCCGGGCGGGCGGAGGCCCTTTACCTTAAAGCCATTGTCTACTATAGGATGGGAAAAAAGAGGGAAGCCCTGGATATTCTTGACAACCTCTCCGCCGCGGTGGGAGACAATGAATATGTGGGCCTTTTACGGGAACTGGTAAACCGCCCGGAGGATTACCATGAGGAATAAGGCCGCCCGGTGGCTTAAAAGATATCACCCGGCCCTGCTTTCCGTAGTTTGTATCATTTTGTGTATTTTTATAGCGGTCTATCTTGCCGGGGTGCGCCGCATGCAGGAGCGGATTTTCGACAGGATCGGGGAATCGGAAGAAAATACCGCCAAGCTGGTACAGGAAAGGACGGATGAACTGCAAAACCTGCTTAAAGAGCATGACGAACGGAGCATGTTGATACTGTCCCTTCTCGAAGAGCAAATGTCGGATGATGAATCGTTCCGGGACCGCTATGCCGCCGACAGCGCCTATGTCCGCCGGAATATTACCGCCCTGATTAACGGGCTTTCAATACAGCAGCGGCTGACGGAAGAGATAGAGGCGACTTACTCGACATTGCTGGAAGAACAGAAGAAGCGGACCGTGGACGAATCCGAATTGGATTCCGACATCGAGAATAAACGGGAAGAAGCATACGGGGCGTTTAACGCCGGAAGCTATAAAGAGGCGTATGATCTTTTCAGCCAGGTGCTGGCTTACCAGCAGGACAACTGGGACGCGCGTTTCCACCGTATCTACGCGCTGCATCTGCTGAACCCCCAGGATACCAGTACGTTCCGGCCTATTCTTGAAGAGATAGACCTGTTAAAACGGAACGGCTACCTGAATGGTAAGATGGACGTGATGGCGGAGTATATCAGGGTTGAGTTGGAGGCGTTGCTGAGGTAAGGGGAGGACGCGGCAGGCTCCCGCCGGGCAGATTGAAACCCGCTCCTGGCGGCGTCATCACGCGGCAAGAAGCCTGTGCGGATATGAGGCTGTTTATTCTGCGGGCTGGATTACGTATTGACAAACGGGAGAGAACGGGGTTATGATGGATAAACATAAAATACTCCGGGAGAAGAACCGGCATTTATATGGAACTATAGACAGACGAAAATGGTCTTCCAACCGTTTGACCGGGAGGTAATTTTTCGTTACTGTGTCATGAAAAGGAAATAACTCACAGCGCCGTTAATATTCCCGCTGTTCAGGAACCGGGAATGAATCCCCCTGGTTGCGTGGAGGCGTATGCCTCCGGGAGGAGACGCGCCGCCGTGATCCGGGGGGTGGGTGTACGAGCGTATTGATGGGGGACCTTCTGGAAATGATCGGGAAGGCGGTACACCAGGCGCAGGAGGCGCTTGAAAACAATGCGCTGGATGCGTTCTGGAAGGGGTTTACCGGAGATGACGAACTGACGCCTTTGGCGAAAACGCTGGTTATTCCCCGCTCCCGGGAAGGGGCAGGCGCGGAAGGTTACGGCGCCGATACCGGCGCTTTTGCATCACCATTCGCTGCGGTTAAACCAGGTGACGGTGAAACTGAAGGCGAAGCTGGACTACGGCTCCGGCGGGCTGACAGTAGAGTTAGGATCCACGAAGGAAGATGCCGATGAAGGGAAGGGCAGTTGAGCGAAATGGAACTGGTATTCAATTTGGACGGGCCC
Source organism: Spirochaetaceae bacterium (assembly GCA_031268255.1). Classification (GTDB taxonomy): domain Bacteria; phylum Spirochaetota; class Spirochaetia; order Treponematales; family Breznakiellaceae; genus JAIRTD01. Next base: position 674 of record JAIRXO010000120.1, on the reverse strand, counting down.
CCGGAGGGAATTTCGCGGGTAACGGACCGGATGAATGAACAAATTTAAGGAGGCAGGCTATGGCGGATCAGGATGCAGAGCAATTGGAAGGACAGGAACCGGGGACGCCGCCGGGCGGCGGGGCTCAAGGCGACAGCAACGACGTGGTACAGCAGTTCAGGGATTTGCCCATGGGGATGCTCCTGTGCGAGCCTGTGATGCAGGTGGCAAGGGGGCAGAGCGCGTTGTGCGATGTGTACCTGGAAAACATCAAGAAGCTGGCTTACAAAGACTACGACCCCAGCAAGGGCGATGATAACCAGGTAACCAACGTAATTAGTTTCACCTATGACAAGCCGATTATGGACAAGGTTACGGGGCAGGTGAGCAGCCATACGTTCAAGGTGGACGCGCCGCTTATTTCGCTGGTGGCCTTTGCCGGCTTTCATGATGGAGGAACTGACGGTGGCCTTTACGATGGAGGTGCACATTACCGACAGCTTGAAGACCGAAGACAAGAAGTCGGTGGAGACAAAAGCTTCCTTTAGCTGGTGGGAGTTCAGTTCCAGCATCCAGGGGTCGGTTTCATCGGACACGACCCACACCAGGACGACGGACAACTCCGCTAAATACGAACTGCATCTGCGGGCGGCGCAGCAGGCGCCGTCGGAGGGGATGGCGAAGCTGACCAGTTT
>JAIRXO010000035.1 GCA_031268255.1 Spirochaetaceae bacterium | reverse complement strand
TCCGGTTACAGATGCCCGCCACCTGAACACCCTGCATGAAGCCGCCCGCCGCGTTCAAGATCGCCGCCGCCTGAAAGCCCTCCGGAACGCCGTTGGCATCCGCGGCCATGTTGAAAATTCCTGCGGCCTGTATGCCCCGCATGGTTCCCGCCGTCCGGTTAAAGATGCCCGCCACCTGAACACCCTGCATGAAGCCGCCCGCCGCGTTGAAGATCGCCGCGGCCTGAACACCCCGCACATTGCCGCCCGCAAAGCTGAGGATTCCCGCGGTCTGTATGCCCGTCATGTCCTCCGCTGTACTGGTATAGATGACGGCGGCCTCCAGGCCCATGAGGGTGTAGACGCTGACGCCCAGGGGAGCCAGCCCTATGCCGGTGAGCTGCCAGCCGTCAGCGGCGCTCAGGGACAGGAGTACATGGTTTGTGGTTCTTGCCGCTTCCTTTCCGAGCCACATATCGGGAATGATCTGTAGTTTTACCGGATCAACAGGATAGTTCTCTCCGGCCACCGGAATATCGCCCCTGGGCACGGCGAAAGACGGACTCACCGGGGAAAAATCGGCAAGGGCCAGGTGAATACGCCGGTTCTCAAGCAGAACCGCCTCAGCGCGGTAAAAGCTGTCGCCGCGCTGCAAAAGAATACGGTAAGGTCCGGGTTCAAGACCTATCTCAAGGGGCCGGTTCTGCACCTTGGTAAGCTCGGCCATAAGAAAATCAGAACCGTCCCGTATGGTGATGCGCCCGGTTACCCCGGCCTCAAAAACCAGCCCCGCCGAAATTTCTTTTATATCGGTAAGGACCACGTCGCCGGAACCGGAAATCTGCATATCGTAGCTGGGATGCTGGGCTCCGTAAAGCGACGCCTCTGTTTTTGCCAGGGTTTCGGTATAGGCGAAACGGTAGACCTCGTTAAGCGTAACCCTTCCGTCACCCACCGAGTCCGCCCCGCCCCGGAGACCGGTAAGAAGGCTGTGGGTAAAATAAGAACCGCCTATGCTGTCCGATTCCTGGGAGGACTCGGTCGCCGAACTGGAGGTCAGGAAAGCGTACCCTTCGGCGGAAATTGAATCGTCAATGAGAAAGGGCACGGTCTTTGTTCCGCCCTTGGCCCTGGTAAAGGCCCCGGAAGCGCAGGAATCAAGGATTACAATACGCATATCAGAGGGAAGGTCCGTTATTCTGGCCCTGAGATCGCGGTAGGATAAACGCTGCCTGTTGAGCAGGAGCCCTTCTTCGTCGGAATGACCCGAATAATAAAAAACCAGCTCTGTCCTTTTATGGCTTTCCCGCGCCCCGCTTATCCTCTGGCGGGTCAGGGAAAGCTGCTGTTCAATATCCCTTATGGAAGGTTCAACAAGAAGCGCCATATCCTCGGCCCTGATGCCGCCCATTTCGGTAAACACCTGGGCCATGGCCCTGGCGTCAGATACCGCGTAATGGAGGGTGGCCCGTCCGCTTCCGCCGTTATTCGCACCTATAAATATGCCAAAGCGCCTGGTGGTCCCTTCAAAATCCCCGAATCCAAGGGCTGTGCCAAAAAAACAAAAAAACATCATGGCGGCGCTTACACGTTTCATAATCACTCCTTTCCCACATATACGGTTTCTAGCTCATAGCCCGAAAAAATCCTTGTTCCCCTTTCCCGGGCAGTGCCGGGGTCTCCGGCAAGAATTTCCGCGGTATTCAAAACAGACGCTGCATCCATGGGACTGCCGCTTGAAACAAAGAAAAATATTTCGCAGAGCGGCGCGTCATCCAGGGTATACGCTTCTTCCAGGGCAGTACGCTTTCCCTGAATCAGTTCGGTACTGCCGCCCGGCAGATAGGGATAATGAAGCGTAACCGCCCTGCGGCCATCTATCGAGAAAATCACCCCGTAACGGCTCCCGCCTGAAGTATAGGCAAGCTGTACCGTACTGCCCGCGGAAAGAACAGCCGTATCGTCCAGGGGGGTCTCGTCAGATTTAAGGTATACCCGCAGTTCCGTCCCGCCTTTAACACGGTCTGTAAAGGGGCTGTCCTGCCCCGAAGTCTCTCTATGGAACAGGGGCAGGGATACGGCGATGGCGGCGGCGGCACAGGCCGCAAGCGCAAACACCCGCACCGAAAAGACGCGGGACACGGGACGGCCCCCGGAAGAAAACCGGGACGCGGAGCCGCCGTATCCGGGAAGCACCCTTTCAAGAGGATAGGCGGATCTGATTTCCCTGTCCTGGCTTTTCAATATCTCAAGATACGCGGCCGCCTTGGCGTCACTACGGAGCAGGTCTTCCACACGCTGCCTTTCTCCGGCATCAAGCTCGCCAAGATTGTACCGCTCCAGGAGTAACTGCGAAATACGTTCTGATTGATAAGGCATTTCTTTCATTTTAAGCCCCTCTTTCCGCCCTTTTACGGGCCCGTTTTTGGAAACCCGCCAGCCGCTTCCGCACCCCGGAGACAGACATACCCAGCGTCATCCCGATTTCTTCAAGAGTCATCGTGTCCCAATGGTACATAAAACAAATAATCCTGGTCGTCTCCGATTCGGCACTGAGCAAATCCTCTACAAACAGCTTTGCGTCTGTATGTTCATAGGCCCTGTCAATACGGCCCCAAAAAGCCTCCCCCTCTTCGTGAGACGCCTCCCGGCGGTTCCGTTTCCAGCGGAGCCTGTTAAGCGCCGTATTGGTCGCCATAGTGTATAAAAGGCTTGAAGGATACTCCCCCCTGAGGCTTCCCCGCCTGCGCATAAGTTTTATGAACACATCCTGAGCCGCGTCAAGGGCATCCTCCTCGCTGATTAAAATACGCCTACAGCGCCTGAGGACCATGGGGAAATATTTTTCGTAATACGCCTCGACATCAATAGAAACTTCCATGCACTCCTTCACAACCTTTGTACAATAGGGTTGTTCGATAACTTCAGGTATCGAACAACTTCCGCTTAAAAACGGCAAAATGCGAAGCGTTTTGCAAAACTTGTGAGACAACTAACCGAGTTGTCGAACAAGTCCAATAAACAGAGTTATGTAGTACGCCCCCACTTCGCTTAA
>JAIRXO010000100.1 GCA_031268255.1 Spirochaetaceae bacterium | reverse complement strand
GTCCTGCTCGGGGTGCTTCTTTCGGACCGCAATTTTATCAGGGTATATTCGTTCTGGGAACCGGATATGCTTGACGGGATGGACGCCCTGTACGCCAATACCGGAGAAACCGACGAGAGTGGCCGCTATATACCCTGCTATACCCGGGAAAACGGGTCTATAGAATTCCGGCCCTTTACCGAATACAAGGGCCTTGCGGACCTGCGTTCAGAAAACGAATACCTTTCCAATCCTGTCCCCGCAAGGGTCAGCGACAAGAACACCTATACATTTGACATGAGGGTTCCCATACGGGTAAACGGCCGGGTCGCCGGTTACGCGGGCATGACTATTGAACTGGACAGCCTTCAGAGCAAAGTCATGCACATAAGGCCCTACAAGACAGGGCATGTGGCGGTATTTTCAAACAACGGAACCGTCGCGGCCCACTATGACAGCGATCTCAGAGGCAGCACATATCTGCTCAGTTCGGCCAAAGAGGCGGGGAGCGTTGAGATTTTTGGCGTTATGCAAAACGCAAGGCCCGCCATATTCAGGATGGGAAACGCCCTGGCAGCCTGCTACCCGATAGAAGTCGGCGCTACGCTTACGCCCTGGGCGGTGCTGACTTCGGTTCCTACAGGCACCATACTCGCGCCCATATTCCGCCTTATCCGTTTCGCGCTGCTCTTTATAATCGGGTCGGGCCTGGTCGCGGCCCTGGTCATATACCGGAGTTCCGGCAGCATCATCAACCGTTCCCGCTTCCTCCAGAAGGAGCTTGAAAAGTCAACAACCATGAAGGACAGTCTCAAATACGGCATCTTCCTCATGGACAGGGACTTTATTATCCAGGACGCGTATTCAAAGGCCCTGACAAAAATACTGGCGTTAAGCGAACTGCGGGGCAAAAATTTTCTGCGCCTGCTTGACAATTCGGTCAACGCCAGGGAAATACAGGGGCTCTCGGATTATTTTTCCCTGTTTTTCGGCGGGTCCCATGATCCGGCCATGCTTGAGGACATAAATCCCATAAGCGAATTTGAATATATAAGCGCCGAAACAGGCGAACAAAAAGTCCTGCGCAGCGCCTTTACCCTTGCCGGCCAGGACAGGGGCATGACCTTTATCCTGGGTACCCTTGAGGATATTAGCGCCCAGAAGGAACTGGAAAAACAGCTTGCCGAGACCGAAACAAAACGGGAAGAAGAGATGCGCTCCCTCTTTGAACTCATCCAGGTTGAACCCCAGATATTCGGCGATTTTATCGAGGATACCGAATATGAGTTTGAAAGGATCAACGATACCCTCAAGGACAGACGGCTCTCCGCGAAAGAAGCGATGACAGAAATTTACCAGTCGGTCCACGCCATGAAATCCAATGCCCTGATACTGGGGCTCCAGAAATTCTCAGGCAGGCTCCATGAACTGGAAACAGGGATAAAAAAGTTCCGGGACCAGGATGTTGTCAGTTTTGAGGATGTACTCCATGTTACCGTACAGCTTGAACAGATAATGCGCGAAAGGGACAGATTCCAGAAAACCATTGACAAGTTCCGGTCCTTTAAGACCGGGATGGGCGGACGGCAGGACCGGCATGTGCTGATAGAGACTCTCTCCAGGGCCTGTGAGAAGAGCGCCGAAGCCCTTGGCAAGCAGGTACGGTTTTCCCTGGAAGAGCTTGACGACGCGGCGCTCGAAAAGGGACCGAGGCGCGTCATAAAAGAAGTGCTTACCCAGATGGTGCGTAACGCGGTATCCCACGGCGTAGAGTCCCCCGATGTACGGGAAAAACAGGGCAAGGCCGCCGTGGGGACCATAAGGCTTTCCATAAAAACCTGGAAAAACGAAGTCCACATCAAGTTCTCCGATGACGGGAGCGGCCTTGATTTTATCAAGATCAGGGAAAAAGCCGAAGCCCTCAATCTGATTAAGGGCGGAGAGGACAAAAACCAGCTTCTTAAATTTATTTTCTCGGCGGGCTTTTCAACAGCCGAAAAAACGGACGGATACGCGGGAAGGGGCATGGGACTGAGCCTTGTCAGGGAAAGGGTCAAGGAACTGCGGGGAACCATAAGGGTCCAGAGCGAAGCGGGTAAGGGGACGACGTTTTATATTGTTATCCCCATGGAAATGCCCCTGTCCGTAATCGAGGCTTCCTGAAAGAACGGTCCTTGGTATTTTCAGAATGAAATTTTCATAAATTCCCGTTTTTTCCACGGCTAGAGCCCGTATATGGGGAAAATTCACATTTTTCATTCCTTATTTTTATTCCCGCACTTGTTTTTTTTTATGCCAGCGCCTATTATAGCGGCCAGGAGCAAATATGGCGGCCAAACAGCAGAGACAGGCAAAACTGGTCCTCAAGGACGGGTCGGAATATTCGGGCTGGTCTTTCGGCAAGGGGCGTTCCCAGGCCGGGGAAGTGGTGTTTACCACAGGCATGACAGGGTACCCCCAGTCCCTTACCGATCCGAGTTTCAGGGGCCAGATACTTGTGGCCACCTACCCTCTCATGGGGAATTACGGGGTCCCGGTCAAAAAGACAGGCGAGGCTTTTCTTGATGAACAGGGCATACCCGTACATTTTGAATCTCCCCGCGTCCAGGCCGCGGGCTTTGTGGTGGGCGAAGCCTGTGAGGAACCCAGCCATTTTGCCTCAGGCGCTACCCTCTCCTCATGGCTTGAAAAAAACAATGTGCCGGGTATCTGGGGCATTGACACCAGGGCCCTCACCGAAAGGCTCAGGCAGCAGGGAGTCATGCAGGGAAAAATCCTTGTCGAGGGCAGCAGGGACGTAACTCTGGATTCGGGCCTCGTCGAAAATCCCGTAGCCGAAGTTTCCTGTACGGATGTTATCGTGTACAAGCCGGAAAAAAAACCGAAAAAACTTTTTCGCATAGCCCTGGTAGACTGTGGCGCCAAGGCGAATATACTGCGCTGCCTCCTTGAGCGGCAGGTAGAAGTAATCAGGCTGCCCTGGAACCACGACCTAAAGGGCATAGAATACGACGGCCTCTTTCTTTCCAACGGGCCCGGGGACCCGAAAGCCTGCGGCAGGACCATAGCGTCCCTGCGCCGGGCCTTTACCGCCGGTAAGCCCATATTCGGAATATGCCTCGGCAACCAGATCATGGCCCTGGCCGCCGGCGCCGATACCTACAAACTTCCCTACGGGCACCGGGGGCAGAATCAGCCCTGCGTTGAGGAAGGAACCAGGCGCTGCTATATCACCAGCCAGAACCACGGATACGCCGTGCGGGGAGAGACTCTCCCCAGGGACTGGGAGCCCTGGTTCACCAATAACAATGACGGAACCATAGAAGGCATACGCTCAAAGCGTTATCCCTACTCGGCGGTGCAGTTTCATCCTGAGGGCTGTCCCGGCCCCCGTGATACCGAATTCCTGATTGACCGCTTTCTTGACCAGGTACGCAGCCACTGCCCCCCGAAAGGAGCGTAACATGAAATCTGACATACAGAATAAACCGGAGAAGGTTCTGGTCCTTGGTTCCGGCGGGCTTAAAATAGGACAGGCCGGGGAATTTGACTATTCAGGTTCCCAGGCTCTCAAGGCCCTCAGGGAAGAGGGCATACAAACCGTACTGATAAATCCCAATATAGCGACCATTCAGACCAGTGAAGGCATGGCCGACAGGACTTATTTTCTTCCCGTTACCCCGGCCTTTGTAAAACAGGTCATAGAAAAAGAAAAGCCTGACGGCATACTTCTTTCTTTTGGCGGGCAGACCGCCCTTAACTGCGGCGTTGATCTCGAACGGGAGGGAGTGCTTGCCGCCAACAAAGTCAGGGTGCTGGGCACCCTGATAAAAACCATCGAGGATACAGAGGACAGGGAACTCTTTGTAAAGCGCCTTGCCGAGATAGGGGCCAAAACACCCAAGAGCATTGCCGTTCCCGCCGGAGGCAAAAAAGGCGGCGTCGAGCAGGCGGTCAGGGCGGCGGCGGCCATAGGCTATCCTGTCATGGTGCGCGTCGCCTATGCCCTGGGGGGTTCAGGTTCAGGTATATGCCGGAACGAGGGCGAACTGCGCCGCCGCTGTGAGCGGGCCTTTTCCCGCGCCCCCCAGGTTCTGGTGGAAGAATGGCTCGGCGGCTGGAAGGAAATAGAATACGAAGTGGTGCGGGATGTATACGATAACTGCATCACTGTCTGTAATATGGAGAATTTCGATCCCCTGGGAATTCATACAGGCGAAAGCATAGTAGTGGCCCCTTCGCAGACCCTTACCGATTCCGAATACCACAAACTCAGGCGCATCGCCATTGACGTTATACGCCATCTCGGCATAGTGGGGGAATGTAATGTCCAGTACGCCCTCGATCCCGAATCGGAGGACTACCGCATCATCGAGGTAAACGCCCGGCTTTCCCGGAGTTCGGCCCTCGCCTCCAAGGCCACAGGCTACCCCCTTGCCTTTGTGGCGGCCAAGCTGGCCCT
>JAIRXO010000038.1 GCA_031268255.1 Spirochaetaceae bacterium | reverse complement strand
GAAAATATCCAAAAGAACCCATGGACCAATGAACATCCTGCAATACGCCTTCCCGGTCATTCTTCACTTCAACATTGAGAAATTCCCTCATCAGGGTGTTCCAGGCGCGGGGAAGCTGTTCTACTGATAGTTCGCCGGCAAAAAGCCTCCGCTCCAGTTCAAATCTGACAATAATGTGAAGGCTGTAGGTAAGTTCATCAGCTTCTATGCGGATGGGGGACAGAGCTACCCGGTTCGCTTCGCGGATAAAGGCATCCAAGGAAATTGAACCGAGATGATCGGGGAAATATGAACGCATGAGGGGGAAAAGTCCTGTCCAGAAGGCCCTGCCGCGGCCTATAACATTCTCCCAAAGCCTTGACTGGGACTCGTGAATACCCATGGAACAGCCATCGCCAAGGCAGGTTCCCCTGTGGCTGCCGGACATACCAAGCTCATAGAAAGCATGTCCCATCTCATGAATGGTTGAAAAGATACCTGAAAGCGGATTTTCCGCAAGATACCGGGTAGTAATGCGTACATCGCTGGTTCCCAGTGTTGTGGTGAAAGGGTGCGCGCTGGTATCCAGCCTGCCCCGGTTTGTATCAAAGCCCAGATATTCCATAAATTTCAGGCTGAACTGATGCTGGGCGCCGGAATTGTAAACGGAACCGGAAAAAATTGACGGTTCGGATTCTTTTGCGGTGACGCGTTCCGCTAAATCTTTAAGCCTGAGCTTAAGGGGGTCAAAAATCGCCTGTATGCCGCCTTCGGTCATTCCCGGTTCATAAATATCAAGAAGGCCGTCATAAGCTCTGTCCCCATAACCCCAGTACCGGGCTTTCTTTTTGGCTATTTCCACCACATCTGAAAGATGGGGCATAAAAAACGAAAAATCGCTTTTTTGCCGGGCTTCTGCCCAGGCTGCCTGGGAAAGTCCTTCGGTTTTAGCGGCGTAACGGACAAAATCAGGAGGGAGTTTGACAGCCTTGTAATATTCCCGGCTGAAAACACGCAAAAAATCACGATCCTCTCCAGAAAACCGCTCATCCCCGGCAGGGTTTTCCTCGGTTACGCCGGCTTCCCGGAGATAATTTCCTACACAGGGATCGATGAGATGTCCGTGAGCTATGCCTCCAAGCACGGCCAACTGCTCTGAACGGTCTTCGACTCCGTCTTTAGGAAGGCAGGTCTCCTGATCCCATTGCAGAAGGGCAAGAACATGGGTTAGATGCCGGTATTCACGGTCCAGGCGGCGCAGCGATTCCATCGCTTCTCTATAATTCATATAAATATAATAAACTATAGATTTGAATTTGTCAGGTACGGCATCGGCGAATGTAGCGCCTGACAAACATACCGTACTCCCATAAAACAGCGCGGTTACGGCATAACATTATATTCCTGTACTATCTGTATTTCAGACTGAACCTGTGTAACCTGGGGGATTTCCCGGGCCGCTGTTATTGCCGCCTCGGACAGGGCCTGGGAATTGGCAACGCCATAAAGGATAACATTGGTACCTGAGACCGCGGCTTCCAGAAAATGTACGGCTATGGATTTTTCATAAATAATATGATGAATAATCTGCTCCGCCAGAGTCATTTCCTGGATACGGATTCTGCCAAGCCCTTCGGTCTCGGAAGTTCCAAGCCGGTTTACCGCTGACTTGATGAGTTCCGCGCAAAAAGCCGGATGCATATAGCCGGTATTGATGGTAAGATGGTAATTTCCCGGATCAGTCCAGTCGCTGTCGTAAAAATAGCGGTGAAATCCCTTCCGGTCATAATCACTCTGGTTGATAATCTGCTTTGCCCTCTTGTCATCACAGTGGAAATAGCTTTTTACCCGGTTAAGGCGTATATCCCCAGGGCTCACCAGATACACTGAAATCATCCCCGGCGTATCTCTGAACACAATATTCGCACCCCGGCCTATGAATATACAGTTTCCCTCAGCAGCTTCAAAAAGCATGGCTGTCCGCAAATAATGGAGATAATCATCCCTGTCCTGGGAAAGGGACGCAAAAAACGAAGGCCGCCGTTCGTCATATTTTTCCAGCTTTTGCGGGGCAAAGCCAAAGGCTTTTATCCGCTCTTCCAGTACTCGTTTGTCAATAATGCGGTAATTCAGGGATTTCGCCACCTCACCGACCGTCTCATCCCCCAAGGCTGCCAATTCACGGGATATAGCTATGATTGCCATGGCTTCCTCCTTTCAGGTTATTTTAAGCATAACCTCCCTCAAAGGGCTTGTCAAAAGATTTAGGGACAGAGCTTTCATAGATATGGGGGGGGACAGGAACAGGGACAGAGCTTTCTCAATGGCCGTAAAAAGGATATACTCATCATTATGAATGGAAATAATCTTGCCTGGACCATCCAAGACCAGAAAAAAGTCTTCAAGTGCCCTGTTTTTTCCGTTCGGGAGATAGAGAGCCTTTCCCCCGATGGGGACAGAGCTCGTTTCTCGGTAATTGACGCCGCAGACTGGGCTATAATTATCCCGCTTCTGTATCATGACAAAAAGAACAACTTTGTCATGGTCCGCCAATGGCGGCATGGCACCCAGGCCATAAGCCTCGAATTCCCCGGCGGGGTGATTGAACAGGGGGAGGATCCTTCTGCCGGCGCTCATCGAGAGTTACTGGAAGAAACCGGATATTCGGCGGGCAAAATCGAAAAATTGGGAGAATTGAGCCCCAATCCGGCAATTATGTCCAATAAGGTTCACTTCTTTTTGGGGACAGAGCTTACTAATTCAGGAAGGCAGAACCTTGACGACGACGAATTTGTTGAAATTGCACTGGTACCTGAAGAAGAAGTGCTCCGGGCCATGGGGCAGCCGCCTTATGTGCATGCCCTCATGGCCTCGGCGCTTTCACTTTATTTGGGAGGAAGGGGATTATAGGAGCGGCCTGCCTGCCACATTCCCTGCCTTACTTCGCCCCGCAGGCTGGGAATATCCAGCACAGTACCCGGGTGAATCAGGTCAGGATTATTAGCTTCAGGCATCTTGGCCCTGTTCGCCTCATAGAGTCTCTGCCACTGGAAGGGGTCAGCATACACCCATGAATAACCCGCGATATTCCACAAACAATCCCGCTCTGTACGCCAGGTACGAACCGTGTACTGGGCAGGAAGGGGGAGCCGTTCACTGGAATCGGCAAGAATATACAATACTCTCTGGGCCGCCGCGATGGCAGGGTCCCATTGTTCCTGCTCCCGCAAAGAAACCGCTTCATCATAAGACCCTTGAGCGTCCCCGAACTGACTGGGATAGGTCTTATCTATACCCCGGGAAACAGCCCAGGCAATACGGTCACGGGCTTTGCCTATGGCCGTATCGGTTTCCCTGATTTTGAGCTGCAAGGCCACATATTCATCGGAAAGCCGGGCATATCGCTGGGATTCTATGGCATAATTTGCCGACGAGTCATAATCACCGTAGTCAAAGGCTTCTTTGGCCATATCCCGCAGACGGACGCTTTCCCTGAAGTACTGATTGTTCCGTATATCCCTGGGAATCGGCGCATCGGAAGACCCTACGGCGGCCAGAACAGCGACCGATGAAAAATCCATAGGCTGCGCGGCGTTACCGGGGTTAAGAGACCACAGGTATTCCGCGGCGGGAGTACCGGGAAGAACCGTAACGGCCGGCGAAAGTATTTCCGCCTCCCGGGGATTAAAACGGGGCTCAGGAAGGTCAATTCCCTGGGCGCCAAGACCAATAAGACCTGACAAACAAGTTACCAACAGGAAGAATAGTGTACTTTTTTTCATTCTTCGTCTCCTTCTTCAAGAATAAGCTCTGCATCCCGGGCAGCTTGATCGCTTTCAGCGACCTTCTGTTCAGCAGCCTGTATTGCCTCATCAGCGATCTGCCGCTTGTATTCGGCGGTTTCCCAGACTACGGTAAACATGGAAGCCGAACGGGTATACAGTTCAGCGGCATCTTCAAATTCCTCAGATTGAAATTTTGCCCCGGCCTGATTATAAAGAGCATCCGCCGCGTTATATTCATCCTTAACCGCTACATTCGCCTTTATATTCAGGGCGGCCCGGCGTTCCACACCTGCGGAATCCCGGCGTTCCGTAGCAATACTGCGCCAGGCGGTCTTCCACACCTGGGTATACCGGTTCAGGGCCTCCTGAACTACCACCATTACCGTGGCAAGATCCCCTTCATCATATGCGTTAAGGGCTTTAATGCCGTTTTCTTCGGCCGCATCAAAATTACTCTGATCATAAGGCGCCAGATTATCATCCAAAATGGCTCCCCGCAGCATATAGGCGTCAGCACCCAATTTGAGAGCGTTATAGTAATTCAGGGCAACATCCGCGGCGCCAATGGCGCCCCGGTAATCATCCGCATCAATCCGCGTACTGACTTCCTCGCCTTTTTCATCGGCAATGTAAAAGCGGCCCGGCGAAAACTCAAACGCGCCCGCATCAATCGCGGCTTGACGGGCATTGAGTACTTCCTCCTGCCTGGCTTCAGCGTAAAGAGGCAGGGAACGGCGGGTAATATCCTCAAAGGCTGCCGCGAGGGAATTATAGGAAGCTATCGCGTCCTGTACTGATTGAGCATTTTCCGTATTGAGACCTGTTCCGGTCCGGGTAAACCCGCTGTCGGCCTGGTTCCAGTCATCAGAAAAATAAACCGGCCCGTTTACGCTTTGGGCCTCCTGACGAGATGCCTCGGCCCGGGTACGGGCATCGCTAAGGCTGTTGAGCAGCGCCTGGCTTACCGTTTCACTGGGAACCGTAGTTGCCGGAGGCTCGGCCACAGTCTCAGGTTCGGTTTCCGAAGGAGTACTCTTACAGGCCGCTGCCAGTATTACCAGCATCATTATAC
>JAIRXO010000025.1 GCA_031268255.1 Spirochaetaceae bacterium | reverse complement strand
AGGAATTTAACCCGCGAAGAGGAACCACTAACGACACCAAAAGCACTAACAAGAGGGGAAATTCCTTATGTTTGTGAGGTTGGTGAGGTTGGTGGTGATCTTCTTCTGGTCCGTGTTTTCCGTGAGGTCAGACCTTCGGTCTGTGGTGGCTATCTTCTTCTTCTTGCCGCTTCATCATATTTGGTATATAATGTTGAATAAATACGAAAACATAGCGTATTATGTAAGAGAGGGAGATTTCAGGTGAAATTCAGTATAATTTTTCTTGCTGCCGCGGCGCTTATCAGCGGCCAGGCGGGAGCGGAGAGCAAGAAGCCGGCTCCAGGCGCCGGGTACTTTGTCTACGGGGCCCAGGCGGGCTCAGGCGGCGTACAGATTCCGGTCCAGACAAGGGCGTCAACCAAAACCGCCGACGGAAGGCTTGATGAATACATTGTCTTTCAGTACGATCAGGACAATATCCTCCTGCTTTCACAGTCCAGATATTCCGCGTCGGGCGTACTGGTTGAGCGTGTGGAATTCACCTATGAGAGCGGCAGGGTAGCGCGTAAAGTTACCCGGGATGAACAGGGCCAGCCCCATTCCATGATAAGCTATCAGTACAATCCCCAGGGCCTGATAACCAAAGAAACCCTGTCGGACCGTAACGGCAGGGCGTTAAGTTCCTACGAATACCAGTATGACGGGAACGGCAACCGGGTTATCAGAATCATCAACAATACCCAGGGGGGCAGGATAGCCGAAACTTCCTTTGTGTACCGGAACGGGCTTCTTGTTTCTAGCGAAACCAGGGATGGAACAGGCCGGAAAACAGGTTCCAGCGAAAATACCTATGATTCCCAGGGCAACCGTGTTACCGAAAGGGTATTTGACGCCAGAGGCGATGTCGTGCGCATTGTCAACGAAACCTGGCGGAACGGCCTTGGGATAACTCTTGAGCGCACCAACGGCGGCGGACGGGTTTTGCTGCGGGAGACCTATGAATACGGCGCCCACGACGAACTGGTCCGCAAGAGTGTAGAGGATATGCAGAGCGGAGCTAAAAAGCTAGTTGAGTACGAATATGCGTTCCGCGAGGAACAGCGCCCGTAACGGGCAAAGGAACGGAATGATGAAACGCCTTGTTTGTGTTCTTTTGGTTATATGCGGGGGATTTTCGGCTTTCGCGGATGATGAGGAGATGGAACTGTATACCTATCTCTACAACAATGCCGTAAATCCGGTAGACAAGCTCGGTGTACTCAGGCTGATACTTGACTCTGAGCCTTCCGGGGCCGGTCAGTTTTATGCCGACGCCCTCAAGCAATTGGTAGAAACCGAGATGAACCTCCAGTCCGCCACCGAGCGGGATTCCGCCGACGAGCTGGCCCGCCTCCTCTGCTACCACTCAGGCGAGGAAAAAATCACCTCTGCCGCCGGGGATATATGGAGGACCAACGAAGTTTTCACCAACCCCCTGGTCAAAGCCTAGGCCCTCATGGCCCTGGGCCGCATGCAGGCGACCGCTTTTCTTCCCCAGGTAATCAGGGTGCTCAATGACCTTAACCTGGCCCCTGCCGCTGACCGCGAAAGCGCGGAAAAAATAGCCTACGGCGCCATACTTTCCCTTGAGAAGTACCAGGCGCAGGAAGGGTATCTGCCGGTGTTTTTCGCTTCTATAGGGTGGTATTCAGGCCGCATCAAAGACACCGCCAAAAAGAGCCTTACGGTGATTCTTGCCGACCCCACCGAACCCTTAACGGAGATACTTACTTCCCCCGGCTACGACTATCAGGCGAAACTTGACGCGCTGTCCGCCATGGAGGCCTCAAACGCTTCCAGCGAAGCCAAAGGCAGTTTTGCCCTGGCAGCCTACAATGAAGGCTGGCTGGCGGCGACCAGCGTAACCAGGGAGCGTATGCTTCTTAACATGATCAGGAAATTCGCCATGCAGATGATACAGCGTTACCGGGTAAGCGACACCGCCGTCTATTCCCTCCTGGACCGCTCCTATAAAGGCGGCACCGATTGGGAAGAAAGGCTCGGCGCTGTCTCAACCCTCGGCGTCTTGGCCACACCCGAAGCCGCCAGGCAGCTTGCCAGCTACCTCCAGCTTTTTAACGCCGGACTCCAGCGGGGAACCATAACCACGAATGACGAGCGCATGGTCAGGGAAGTTATCCCCGCCCTGGGCGCCGCCGGCCGGAGCGAAGGAAGGGCGGCCCTCAATACGGTCATCTCCCTTGACTGGACCAATGCGGTCAAGAATCTTGCCCGTGAGGCGCTGGCCAAAATCAGGTAAGCCGGGGATACCGTCGGGAAACGCGAAGCAGGACTATTCGGTAAAAACCTGCAGTACCTGTTCGGGAGTCTGGGCATGGAGAATCTCCTGCCTTTTTTCGGCGCTCTTAAAAAGGAGGCTGACTTCCGCGAGAAACTGCAGGTGAGGTCCGGTTTTTTCCACCGGAGAAAGGGTCATAATAAAAATTCTGCACGGTTCGTGGTCCAGGGAATCAAAATCCACAGGCGCGTCCGAAACACCGATACATGCCACCAAATCCCGTACCGTGTTACTTTTCCCGTGGGGGATGGCTATCCCGTGCTTCATCCCTGTGGACATCTTCTGTTCCCGGTCCATAATCGCGCCCAGCGCCGCCTCACGATCCTGTATTTTGCCCGCGCCGACCAGAATATCCAGCAACTCATTGATGATATCCTGCTTGGTAGTACCTTTGAGATGCAGGCTTATCGTTTCTGCTGTTAAGACTGTCTTCAAATTCATACATAAAGTGTAAATCCACCTTCGGAAAAAGTCAACGGGTACTTCGCGATAATTGAACGGTTTCAAAATTGCAATTTTTAAGCCGCCGCGGTATATTAAAACCATGCGCCCATTGGATTTTTTTTCCCAGGCGGACAGGGAAACATCCTTCTCCCCGGAAGGGAGACTGGCCCGGGAATTCGTAAAACTCGCCGCCCCGGTTTTGGGCAAAGAAAACGCTCTGGACCTTTGCCGCCGTACCGTTTCCCGGCTGGGCGAAAACGCCGGACCCGCGCTGGAGAACATGGCCGCATTCCTGCTCGGCGAATTTGACGACAAAACCATGAGCCTTGACGACGAACTCTGGGACGAAATCAGGGAAAGCCTGGAGGACGCCTCGGACAGCATTGACCTGGATACCCTCACCAGCCTGATGGGCGGACTCCTTTCGCGGGGAAAGCTGAAAAAATCCAATCTCATATCGTAAAACCGCCCCGGTAAAAAAATTGTAAAAATTGCTTGCGTCCGGGAAAGTTCGGGAGTATGCTTTTAACAGTTGCCCTTAGGGCAGCCCATTCTCAAGGCCGCTGCTTCACAAGCGTTTTTTGAAGCAGCCCCGGAT
>JAIRXO010000190.1 GCA_031268255.1 Spirochaetaceae bacterium | reverse complement strand
TGATGACCTCGGGGTCCAAGTATGTGGAAGAAGGCTGGAAGTATATGCTGTACCTTTCTTCCCAGGATGTGCAGGCCAGGTACAGCAAGGACGCGCTGCCTATATGGAAGAGCCTCTTTACCAATGACACGGTAATAAGGACAAACCCCGATATTGTTCCCGTAGCCGAAGTGCAGTACGGATACCTTGTAAACAGGCCCATGGTGCCTTATTACGCGCAGCTCTCTACGGCCATGCAGGCCGAGATACAGGCCGTGCTTCTTGGCAGCCAGAGTTCCGATACGGCCCTGAAAAACATTCAGGACACGGCGGAAAGACTCAGGACCCAGTAAGGGTGAATCGTGGCCGGCGTTCTGCGCCGGTCACGATTTCCGCCGGGAGGGGAGCGGTGCCGGAGCGCGGTAAACAGGCGGGACTTTCAAGACGGCTCAGGGCGGAACAGCGTTTTGCCTATTTCTCTATAGCCCCTGCCCTGCTCATAGTTTTTGGCGTTATTGTTGTTCCTATCTTTGTTACCCTCATGTACAGCGTGCGGAATATGTCGCCCCTTTCATCCCATTATGGGGAATTTGCCGGCCTGGGCTTTTACATAAGCGTGCTCCGCTCTGCCGAATTCTGGCAGGACCTTGGCCGTACCCTCTACTTTACCGTTTTTTCGACCCTCCTTGAGACTATCGCCGGCATCTTTGTGGCCCTGCTCCTCAACGAAAAATTCTTCGGCGTTAAATTCCTCCGTACCATAATCATCATCCCCTGGGCGCTTCCCACAGTGGTAAACGCCAGCGTCTGGAAGCTGATTTTTAACGGCGAATACGGCGTTTTTAACGCCATATTGCAGCGCCTGCACATCTTTGATACATACCAGTCCTGGCTTGGCAATCCCGGCGCGGCCATGAACATGATCATCATAGCCGACTCGTGGAAGATGACACCCCTGGCGGTAATCTTTTTTCTTGCCGCGCTGCAAAATATCAGCAGGGACGCCTACGAAGCGGCCCTGGTTGACGGCGCCGGAGCGGTGCGGCGTTTTTTTATGCTGACCATTCCGTATCTGCGGCCCACAATACTTGTTGTGGTCATTATGCGCACTGTCGAGAAGTTCAAAGCCTTTGATATTTTTTATATCATGACCCGCGGCGGCCCGTCCAACAGTACCAGAACCCTCATGTACGACGCGTACTTAAAGGCATTTTCCCACATGGATTATTCGGGAGCTTCAACCTATGCCTATCTTATCGCCTTCGTGGTGATGGCGCTTACCGTGATATACATACGGGTCGAGAAAGAAGGAGGGCGGAGGCTTGGTTAGGCGAAATTCTTTTTGGTATTATCTTCTGCTCCTTTTTGCCCTTTTCACGGCCCTGTGCGTCCTGGCGCCCTATTACTGGATGCTGGTAACCAGTATTTCCCTGCCCAGAGACCTTACGGCCCGGCCCCTGCGCCTGTTTCCGGTGAATATAAGTTTTGACCGCTACCTGAGCATTTTCAGCGGGAGCGCCGCCTCAGACAGCCCCGCCCATGTATTTAAGGTCTCCATGAAAAACAGCCTCATCGTGTCCCTTTCGGTTACCGCCGTTTCCCTTGTCGTCGGGTCCCTGGCATCCTATGCCTTTGCCCGGCTGCGTTTCAGATTCAGAAACGGCCTCATCATGCTTACGATATTCACCTATATGATTCCCTCTGTAGCCCTGGTTATCCCCATGTACATGATATTCAGCTCCCTTGGAATGTTGGACCAGAAGCATACCCTTGTCCTGCTCTACCTTTCGGTTATCATTCCCTTTGTCATCTGGGTCATGCAGGGGTTTTTCGGTTCCCTGTCCAGGTCGTTTGAAGAAGCTGCGGAGATAGACGGCTGCAGCCGTTTTCAGACCCTGTGGTATATATTCCTCCCCCTGGCCCGCCCCGGCCTCATCGCTACAGCCCTGCTTTCATTTCTCATGTCCTGGGATGAATTTTTCTTTTCACTTATATTTACCTCAAGCCTCAACGCCAAAACCATCACCATCGCGGTCTCCGAATTTAACGGGAAGTATTCCATTGATTACGGCATGATTTCCGCAGCGGGCATACTCGCTTCGATAGTTCCCATGCTCATCGTCATGCTGTTTCAGCGGTACATTGTTACCGGCATGACTTCCGGGGGCATCAAGGAATGAACGCCTCCCTGTGCCTGAAGCGCAGAAGCATGCCGGTAAATTCCCTGTTTTCAAGAGGCGGGTTTTCAAAATAAAAGAGGTGGCTGCCGCAGGAATTCCGGCAGTCCGAAGCGCCGAAGCCGGGGATGCCCCTGCCTCCGGCCTTTTTCAGCTCCGCCGCGAGATCGCACTCAAGGCTGCGGCGGCTTGCTATGGGAAAACCCTTGAGCCCTGTTCCCCGGGGAACAAGATAATCAATATGCCAGTGTTTTGTCTTGTTTGTTTTTCTAAGATGCCGGGAAAGGCGCTGACGCAGGTTTTGCAGCGCGGAGCCTGAGTATACATACCAGCCGGGCTTGAGGGAGAGCTTTCCCAGGGAGCCCGCTGTTATGGCGGTTTTCCTTTTAAGATGAAGCATAACGAGATAACTTCCCCGGTTTTCTTCCGCGAGCTTTCCGTGGAAAACCACAGGAATTTTTTCCTTGAGCAGCACCGCCTCTCCGTCCCTGTTGCATTGTATGAGCGCGGCATGAAGGGACAGGTCTTTTTTGTGCCGGTACAGCGCGGCGGCAAAGGCGGGATCGGTGTGGAGGTTTGGCGTAAAAACTTCCACCCTGCCGTGGACTATCACAAAGACTATGTGGCAGACATAGCCCTGGCTTTTCAGCGCGGCGAGTTTTTCAAGATGCTTGAGCGCCCTTTCGCTGGGAGCGTCAGGGAACATTGCCGTTTCGTATTCCACCAGGGAACAGGCTTTAACCTCCACCAGGTGTTTTGTGTTTCCCCTTCCGGTACAAAGAAAATCAAAACGCGAATTCCCCAGGGTGAATTCGGGGCGCGTCTCCTTGAGGGCCGGTATGATGCGGGGCAGTATGAGTTTTTCCGCCGCGAGATTTGCCCGTGCGGAAATGAGGGGAACTATTGTTTCGTCTCCTGAGTTCCCGGAAGAAGAACTGTCCCCGCCCAGGGGCAGGTGATAGAGGGCCGCGGCGGTCCAGGCTGTCTTGGCGGCCTTGCCTCCGGCGGCTTGTATGGCCTTGCCTCCATCTTGTATACCGGCGCCCTGACGCCTTTCCAGGATGAGCCTGGTTCCGGGAAAAAGCAACTCTTCCATGCGGCCAGGATTGGGGCAGTGGCAGGGAATAAGATCGCCGCCTGAACGGGCCATGATGAGGAAACGGTTCGGCCTTCCGGCAAAGAAAGCCTCCCTGTCATTGGAGAAAAGCGTAACGCGCACTTGGGGCTCCGGTTGTATGCTCCGCCGCTTCAAGGCCGCTTTTACCGGGATTCCTGCCCGCCTTCCAGAGCCAGGGCCGTCCCTATCTTGCGGTTAAAATCGTTTTCGGAGAGACCCCCGTTGAGGTAGTCGGTGATGATAAGCCGTACAACCTGGGGGAAAGCCTTCCAGTACCGTTCAGGCCAGCTTCCCAGTTCCTTCCGCAGTTCCCCATCCTCGGCCTTCCCCATATTACCCTGGGAAAAAGCGACAAACTGTTCGATCATGGAAAGCAAAAGGTCACGGGGAAGGTCGCCCTCCTGCGCGGAAGGAATCCATGCCCTGGTCAACTGGGCAATCTGCTCATCGCTGAGTTCGGGGGCCTCCTGCCGTATGATACGCACCGCCATATCCATTATGGTCTGGCGGAGACCGTCAATGCTCGCCCCCGTGTTTATCTGCCTTGTCATGGATTCGGCCATTCTTTTCGGGTCAGGAAAACTCTCCTGCCCAAACAGGGCCAGGTCCCGCCTCCGGCGCACCACCGCGGCCCC
>JAIRXO010000128.1 GCA_031268255.1 Spirochaetaceae bacterium | reverse complement strand
CCGTAAAGGCCGGAACCAGGTAGACGCCTCCTGAATCGGAAACCTTTTGGGCATGGTATTCGGCATCGGCGCTTTCGGTAAAAAAACGCATCTCATCCCTGAGCCACTGCATCACCGCGCCGGCCACAAAGACAGAACCCTCAAGGACATACTGGACCCGGCCCGCCTCCGCGCCGGCGGCGACGGTGGTAATAAGGCCGTTTTTGCTTTCACAGGCCTCGTATCCGGTATTCATAAGGAGGAAACAGCCTGTCCCATAGGTGTTTTTCGCCTCGCCTTTCTCAAAGCAGCACTGGCCGAACAGCGCGGCCTGCTGATCCCCGGCATCGCCTGAGACGGGGATTTCGGTTCCCAGTATATTGATGTATCCGTATACGGCGCTTGAAGGCTTTACCTCAGGGAGACAGGAACGGGGTATATCCAGGGCGGCAAGCAGTTTGTCATCCCAATCAAGCGCATGTATATCGAAAATCATGGTACGGCTGGCGTTGGTATAGTCGGTAACATGAACCCTGCCATTGGTAAGTTTCCATATCAGCCAGGTATCAACGGTTCCAAAGAGAAGCTCCCCTTTTTTTGCCCTTTCCCTGGCGCCTTCAACATGATCCAATATCCACTTGATTTTGCTCCCCGAAAAATATGCGTCAGGAACCAGGCCGGTGGTTTTTTTGATATACGGGCCAAGACCCTGCCGCACAAGATCATCCACCAGACCCGAAGTACGCCGGCACTGCCTTACTATAGCGTTATACACAGGCTGGCCGGTATTCCTGTCCCAGAGTATGGTAGTTTCCCTCTGGTTCGTGATACCCACAGCGGCAATATCAACCGGGTCTATATTGTGCTTGATGATAAGTTCCATCATCACCGCGTATTGGGAAGAATAAATATCCATGGGATCATGCTCCACCCAGCCTTCCTGGGGATAAATCTGGGTAAATTCCTTCTGCTCAACACCGATGATGTTTTGGCCGTGGTCAAAAAGTATGGCCCTCGAACTCGTGGTCCCCTGGTCCAGGGCCAGAATATATTTTTTCATACAAGCCTCCTTGCAGGAACAGTATAAACGTATCCTGGAATTCTATAACGGTTTATCCATATCCTTGCAAGCTCCTCATAAAGAATATATAGTAGAGTTATGATAAAGCCAATCGCAAAACTGATTGTTGCCTTAAACGGCAACGTCAAGGGGAGCCACATAGCGGCCGGTTTTGCCTGGGGGCTCTTGCTTGGGCTGGTTCCGGTAGGGCTCATCTGGGTCGTCCTGTTTTTGCTTTCGTTTTTGATTTTCAAGCACAACCACGCGGCCAAGGCGCTGGGTCTTATTGTCGTCAAACTTCTGGGGCGTCTTACCGCCGTACCTCTGGACATTTTGGGCTGGGAGCTGCTCCATATCGGGGCTTTGCGGCCCGCGTTTACCGTCCTGTACAATATGCCCCTGGCGCCCTTTACCCGCTTCTACAATACCCTTGTCGCCGGCGGTCTCGCGGCGGGCCTCGTCCTGTGGGTTCCCGCCTTTCTGCTCTGCCGTCTTGCTGTCTTTGGGTACCGCAATACCCTGGCTCCAAAAATCAGGGGAAACAAACTGGTCAAGGGAATTAAAAACATTCCCTTTATTTCTTCGCTTGTAAAAGCGGTCGCCGCGGCGAAACGCGATATGTAAGGGTATGTAAGGGGAACTTTATGGCAAAGAAAGCGCCCGGCGCGCTCCGCAAACCTGTCGCGGAAAAACATTTTGAAAAACGTTTTCTTAAATATCTTGAACAGCCGGATGACAAAAAATTCTTCAAATCCTGCTTTACCTTCAAGGACGGAAATTATTGTATCAAAGATTCCCTTGATGACGCGGATATCAAAAGACTCAAACCCCTCTACAAAGTGATAAAAAAGAACCGCGCCGGGGCGGTGAAATTCCTCCCTGTCATTGTCCTTGCCGCCCTTGCCGCCGGTATTGTCTTTTTTGTTACCGTGCTGATGAATCCCCTCATAGAAAAGGGCATAGAGAATGTTCTCGAAACGGCCTTTGAGGCCCGCTCCGATGTTGACAATTTCAGATTGCGCATAACGAGCCTGGCGGTAAGTATAGGCGGCGTTACCGTGGCGGACCGCGACGAACCCATGCAAAACCTTTTCCATATAGGCCGCATGGAATTCCGCCTTAATCCCCAGGCTATATTCAGGGGTAAAATTTATATTGAAGAAATCAGGGCCGACTCCATTGCCTTTGGCACGGAGCGCACTGTGTCCGGGGAACTTCCCGCATACAAACGCCGGGTAAAGCCCCCCAGGGAGGAAGTGAGCGGGCCGCCCCTGGTGGACCTGCGGAATTTTGACGCCGAAGCCCTGCTTGCCCAGGAAATGGACAAGCTCAGAATCCCCAAAGCCTATGAGGAAGCGGCGGCGGCCTATACCGCCGCGGTCCAGGAATGGAAGGGCCGGGTTGATTCGGCAAAGGGCAGGGTCAGTGAACTTCAGGAAAGGGCGCGGCCCGTGCTGGCCATTAACGCAAGCTCCATGAGCAGTCCCGAAACCATAGCAAGGACCATTACCGACATAAGCGCCCTGGTAACCAGCGTACAGGATGCCGTAAACGAAGCGAACAGCCTTGTCTCCGGCGTGGAGGCGGACCTGAACAAAGCGGCGGCACTGGAACAAAGCGCCCGCGCTTCCATAGGCGCCGATATTGACTACCTTAAATCGTTTGTTGACCTGGGAAGCGGGACCGCTTTCAGCGCCCTGGAGCCTTCCATCAGGGCCATGCTCAGTGACGCCGCGCTGCGTTACATTGCCTACGGAGAGCGGGCCCTGGAAGCCTTTGAAAAAATCAAGGCCCTGTCGGCTTCACTGCCCAAATCAGAAGAAAAGGAACTCAAGCCTCCCACCTTTAAGGGAAGGGACGTAGCCTTTCCTTCCCTGGTCTATCCCCGTTTCTTTCTCGGCGTTCTCGCGTCGGATTTTACCCTCTATGGCTGGAACTGGTCCTTTCTGCTTGGGAGCGTCAGCTCTGACCCCGATCTACCCGATGCCGTTATGCCAAACCAGCCCACGATTCTCGCCCTTGGCCTGAGCGATGTTTCGGGCGGGTCGGAAAAGGCCGTCGCGTTTGAGGGAAGCGCCAACTTCAGGTCCGCTTCTCCTGACCGCTTTAACGCGGAACTGAGCGGCAGGGGCTATCCCCTGAGCATTGATAAATTCTCCTCCTTCGGCGTTTTTGAGGGCCTCGGTTCGGCTTCCCTTGCCTTTTCGGGCCTCAAGAACGGCGACATTACCGGAAGCGGCACTGTTTCCGTCAACCAGGCCAGCCTCGCCAGTCCAAAGGGAACCCTCGCCGAAGCGGTGGATGAGGCAATACGCCAGGTGCAGACAGTGAACCTGGGTCTCAAATACGAACACAGCGCGTCGGGCGCGGATGATTTTTCGATTACCACCAATATAGCGAGCCTCGCGGCAGATATACTCAGGCGCAGCGCCGAGCGTTATGCGCGCCAGGCCATGGCGGCCCTTGAAAAAGCGGTGCGGGATTACGCGTCCTCCCAGCTCGAAGGGAAATTCGTGTCCAAAGAAGAACTCACCCTTGTCTTTAACGCGGCCAAAGGCGACAGGGCCGCCCTGGACAGCCTGAGGAATACCCTGAATGACAAACGCAACGAACTTGAAGGAAGGGTGAGGAACGCCGCGGAAGAAGCCGCCGCCGAAGC
>JAIRXO010000064.1 GCA_031268255.1 Spirochaetaceae bacterium | reverse complement strand
TACCACTCCCTGGGCTTAAAGCCTTCAGGAACGCTGATCTTTACCGTGTCCCCGGATTGTTCCAAAACAAAAAATCCGTTCTTGACGGCGAAGGCCTTTACTTCTTCCGGGGCTATCGCGCCGGCCACCGCTCCCAGGAGCCTCCGCCTGTCACCGTGTTCGTCGGCGTAGAGCCGCAGTTTTTCCATGCGTTTCAGATGGTCCCGCACATCGGCGTCGGTCAGGGTGGTTTTTACCTCCACCGCCAGGGCCGTATCCCCGTTTTCGAGCAGTATATCGACTTCGGCGACATACGCGCCGAGGGAATCCCTGTAGCGCACATTGGGGGCCACCTTGCCAAAGACATAGCCCAGTTTATTGAATTTTTCCAGGATATTGGGAACGATAAGTTCTTCCACAAGATCGCCGATACGGCTGCCCAGTTTGCTGATTTTACGGTCCGTTTCCTGCATTTTACGGTCCGTCTCCCGCATTTTGCGGTCCGTCTCCTGCATTTTGCGGTCCGTCTCCTGCATCTGGAGGGCGGTTTCCTTTACTATACGGGCGGTTTCCCTCTGTCTGAGTTCCGTCTCCTGAAACATGGCCCAGACCTTTTCAAAGGTCAGCCCCATTTCCGGTTCGCGCAAGGATTCTTCTGCCATACCTTAACCATACTCCTTTTACGGCATTTTGGAAAGCGCCGGGGGCGTCAAACGTATGCGGCAATGGCGGACGGCACGAACAGAAAAAGGTGACTAACATCCTTTTTGGGGGGGTAGAGCGCAACGCAGTGCGCTCGTAGGGGGGCCGGAAGCTCTGGTCCTGTTACGCTGCGGCGGTAAGGAAACAGGCCCCCCTTATATGGTGTCTTTCCGTGTCCGTTGTGGTTAAATCAGGTATTGCGCTTCTTGACGAAAACCCCATCATAGGACAAAATTAAGGAATATGTTCAACAACCGCGAAAATATACGGCATCCTACCCTCGCGAGAGCCCGGATAAAGGAAGTTTTTGGAGGCGAAGCCCTGCTAAAAGACCTGAGCATTACCGGCTGCTGTATAGAATGTACCATGTATATCGACATTAAGCCTGATACCGAATACAAAGTAGAGATACTACCCGAATCCCAGGCTCAAATCGGCAGTTTTGACCTTGTGGTAAGCTCCCGCTGGATTAAAACCAGCGCCTATTCCTGCGAAATCGGCTTTGCCGTGATTTCTTCCCCAAAAGGAAAGCTCTTTCAGCGTTACGTTGACTATATCAGCTGGCGCTCCGCCGCGTTATGACCGGCGCGCCCCTTCCGGGGCGTATTTTTCAGGGCATACCCCGTTTTTTTCACGAACTGTACCGCGAACTGGACGAACAGGGCCGCTCCTATACGCCCCTCTGTCAGGATAAAACGCGCCTGCTTCTTTTGAGCGGCGCGGAAAAGGCGTTCTGGGTCCAGAATATCTGGCTTAATCCTTTCAAATTTGAATTTGACACTATCTCAGAAGCGGCCAACGCGCTCAGGAACATACAGCGGAACTGGGCTCCCGTCCTCTTTACCCAGTTCAGGCGGGGCGCGCTGATTCAGGAAAAACTCCCTGCGCTGCCGGACAGGAAGCGGCCCTTCCCCTGGAAAGCGCCGGACACCCCCATGGGATGCTGGACCCTCCTTGACGAGCGTACCCTCGTCGCCTCGCCCTGCTGTACCAGCGCCTTTCCCGGCGGAATCATCGAGTTTGAAGAAAACAAAACAGACCCGCCAAGCAGGGCCTACCTTAAACTCTGGGAAGCCCTGAGCCTGGCGGGAACCTGGCCCCAAAAAGGCGAACGCTGTATTGACGCCGGCGCCAGCCCCGGAGGCTGGTCCTGGGCGCTCTCCGAGCTGGGCGCCCAGGTTCTTGCCATTGACCGCGCCCCGCCGGAGGGCCGCATCCTGGACCGCGCCGGCGTAGAATACCTTAAACACGACGCCTTTACCCTCAGGCCCGAAGATTTGGGCAAAACCGGCTGGGTTTTTTCCGATGTCATCTGTTATCCGCCAAGGCTGTACGCCTGGATAGAAGCCTGGCTTGCCTCGGGCCTGTGTAAAAAATTCGTCTGTACGATAAAAATGCAGGGCCCATCTGACAACGAAAGCGTCCGCCGCTTTGCCGGCATACCCGGTTCGCGGGTGGTACACCTGCATCACAACAAGCACGAATTAACCTGGTTTTTGGTATGACAATCCCGCAAAATATGCTATGGTGTATATCGTGACCAATCACCTGATTTCTGTAGCCCTTTGCGCCCTGGGCGCGGAAAAAGTAGTCTCCAATGAGCTGCGGAAATTACACTTCACCATACTCGACACGGCCCGGGGACGGGTCCGTTTTTCAAGCGATACCGCGGGTCTGTACCGGGCGCTCATGTCTTTGCGGGCCGCGGACCGCCTGCTGCTCGAATGTGGCCGTTTTCCGGCCGGGGATTTTGACAAACTTTTTACCGGAACCAGCGCCGTTCCCTGGGAAACCCTGGTGCCGCCGGGCATGGGCCTCAAAGTCGCCAAGGTACGCTCAGGCCGCTCCCTCCTTGCCGCCGAAACCAGCATACAGGCGGTGGTACACAAGGCCGCCGCCGCCCGCCTGTGTAAGGCCCATAAGGTAGAAAGGCTGCCATCGGACACCGGGGACGGAAAAACGCCCATAGCGGAACTGCGGGTCTATATTGACAAGGACACGGTGCAGATACTGCTGGACCTTTCGGGGGAACCGCTTTTCAAGCGGGGGTACAGGACCGAGGGCGGCCTTGCCCCCTTGAGGGAAACCACCGCGGCAAGCCTTCTCTTTCTTTCGGGCTGGAAGCGCAAATTCCCCCTGTACGATCCTTTCTGCGGTTCGGGAACCATTGCCATAGAGGCAAGCCTCTACGCCTGGGACATGGCCCCGAACCTGGGCCGCTCATTTGCCCTTTCTTCCCTGGTACCGGGCGACCGCAAACTGGAAGAAGCCATACGCGGGGAACTTCTTGGCCGTATTAATACAGAAAGAGTTATACGCATAGAGGGAAGCGACAGCAGCCGGCGTTCCGTTGCCCTGGCCGAGTCCAACGCCCGAAGGGCCTATGACATAGCCAGGGGAAAAGCGCCGGGACAGGGCATACAGACCGGGGAAAAACTCCCCTTTATGCCCGGCTTCAAACCCCTTCCCATGACCGCCTCGCGGGCCCGGACAGAACCGGGCTTTATCATCACCAATCCCCCCTACGGCAAACGCCTGGGCGAGCGGGCCGAGTCGGAGGCCCTGTACCGTGACATGGGTATGCTGAGTACGCGTTTCCCCGGCTGGAAACTTGCCGTCATAAGCGACCACCCCGGTTTTGAATCCTTTTTTGGCAGGGAAGCCGATACGATAAAAAAGATAACCAACGGGGCCATAGATTCTTTTTTGTATGAATTTACGTCATTATAGGGAGGTTATACCATGTCAATCGTGGTCGAACATGAAAAAAGACGCAAGGAAATACTCGAAAAAGCCCTGGATGTCTTTGTAGACGAAGGTTTTGAGGACGCGACTTTTCAAAAAATATCCGACCGCTGCGGTATCACCAGGACCACCCTGTATATTTACTTCAAAAATAAAAAGGAAATTTTTAACTACAGCATCAAACAGCTCCTTCAGGAACTTGAGGCGGATATTTCCCTTACCGAAAAACAAAAAAACCTCCATTCTGCCGATAAACTTATTATGGTGCTTACCCTTATAGTCGGGCGGCTCGAAGAAAACCAGCGTCTCCTCCATGTTATTCTCAATTACCTCCTCCACCTCTCCAAAAGTGAAACAAACCCGGATGACCGGGTCAGGCGGAGAACTATACGGCTGCGCCATATAATCGCCGGCATGGTCATCGCGGGCATCAAGGCGGGAGAACTGGCGCCGTTTAATGTAAAGACCATTGACGATCTTTTGTACGGCTTTCTGGAATGTGCCATATTCCGGCTTGTGGTGCTGCACCGGAAAACGGTATCAGAAATCAATGAGAGTATCGCATTGACAGTAAATAAATTACGAATACAATAAGGATATATCATGGCCATACTCGGTATCATTAATAACGATCCCGATATTAAGACGGCGATAGAGACCGCCTTTGCCGGGAAAAAAGACTACGATCTAAAATTTCTCTCCGAAAAAGAAAACATCGTCGAATTCCTTAATTACGAGCTTCCCGAAATCGTGGTTATCAATTTTTCCGATCTCCATCTTTCTATGGAAAAAGCCATCTCCCATATCAGGAACGACAAATGGCTGTCAACCAATTTCGGTATCGTTGGGATATTTTCCGGCGACCGGGACCAGGAAGAAAAACTCCTTGCCAAATACCGGGCCGTCAATGTACTGAGCCTGCTGGAAAAAAGCCGCATAGGCTCCCATCTGGTAAAAAGCATAGACATAATCAGGGAAAACTACCAGATTATCTTTCAGCGGGAATTTACCCGTGAACTGGTCTGCGGCGCTACCGGCAGCTTTGTACTCGAAAATGACATACTCGCCGTTCCCCTGTACGCCGGCATAGGGGCCACCATACTTTCCCAGCGGGGCTGCATCAATCCAGAGAAAAAAATGCACCTCCAGCTTGCCCTGGACGAACTGCTTATAAACGCCATTGAACACGGCAACTGCGCCATAAGCTACGACGATAAAACCAAGGCCCTGGAAAACGGCAAATCAGTGGTAGACCTGGTCGCGGAACGCCGCAGAAAGGCCGGTGTCAGGGCAAAGCGGGTAAATTTTCAGTGGGAAATAAAAACCGATCAAACCATATTCACCATCAGGGACCAGGGAGAGGGCTTTAATGTCCGGGAACACCTCAAAAAAATCAAGGAACAGGACATGAGCAGCTCCCACGGCAGGGGCATACAGCTTGCCTCCATGTTCTCCACCAGGCTTAAATACAACAAAAAGGGAAACCAGGTAAAACTCATCATCAACCACGATACCGTTGTGGAGCCCGATGTGCCCGCGGGCTTTTCCCGGGAACAGATAATCTCGGTTAAAAAAGGCGATATTGTCTTAAAAGAAAACGAACCCAGCGATTACCTCTACTATATCGCCAGCGGCAGATATTCGGTCATCCACAAACGGAAACAGGTCGGTTCCCTGGGCCCCCAGGACATTTTTATGGGCGAAATGTCCTTTCTTCTCAACCAGAAGCGTTCCGCCAAGGTCAAGGCGGAGAGCGCGGGCAAACTCATACTCCTTACCAGAAAGACCTTCATCGACGTTATACGCAAATACCCCCACTACGGCATCTTTCTCTCAAAACTTTTGGCAAAACGGCTTGTGCGGAGCAATGACCAAAACGCCTCTCTGGCACGGCAGATAAAAGAAACGTAGCGTTTTACCTAAATGGGGTAGTTTAATTATCTGTCATTCCCATAAATATATTTTCTATCATATTCTATTATTTCATCAATAATTGTTCTTTTTATTTTTGCTACAACTAATCCGCGTTTCACCATCTTTACTTCTTGCCAGCTTTCATTTGGAACATCATCAAAATATCCAAGACTTCTTTTCATACTATATATATCATTTACACAATATTTTAATTTGTAGTAATCAAACATATCTTCCAATGCAATTTCCCCCAGCAAATAATAAATATCAATGAAATCTTTTGCCCTGTTTCCGCTGTTTTCAATTGCCCGTAATTTCATGGCTGCGATGTCTTTTTTCCCTAAATATCGTATTCCTTCATCCCGCTTAACTGGTTCTACTAAATTGTAAGGATGCTTAACGAAATCAACTTTTATATTATTTATTTTAACCTGATAAATAATATTTTGACTGTTTAGTACAAGAACGTTATTTTTATAATTTTCGAATAAAAATGCTCCTATTGCTTCTTTGTCTATCTCGTTCTGAGTGAAAAGGTCAATGTCATCTGATTGTCTATGCCCTATCTGCAACGCCAATGACGTTCCACCGACTAAAAAATAATCTCTGAAAATATCAGCCTGCTGGAGTTCTTGTAACAAAGCTAATAAAGATTCTGATACACATTCTTTTTGTAACATACAAATCCCTCTTTTGGAATATTGAATGTGAAACTTAAATAATTTACAGTTTTTTTATCAAGTACTTTTATTTTTACAATTTGATTCTTTATAAAATCTTTTACATAATAGTGTACCACTTCCGGTAGATCA
>JAIRXO010000029.1 GCA_031268255.1 Spirochaetaceae bacterium | reverse complement strand
CTCCGGGGATGAGGAATTTTAAGGTGCTCTCGTCAAGTTCCAGAACTATTGTTTCGCCCGGCAGGGGCAGGGGGATTCTCTCTTTTTCCTCAACGGGAAATTCAACGCCGCCTTCAAGTTCGGTGATCAGTATCATTCTGTTTCCCTCAAAAACAGAGCGCAGGTAAAGCGCCGTAATCCTTTTTGCGCCGCGTCTTGAGGTCTGCCCGGCCGCGCGTATCCCGTCGCGGGGAACAAAAAACAGGGCCCGGCCGTTTTTTCCGCAAACGGCTTTTCCCCTGATGACAAGGGGGCCAAGGGCGGTATCGGCAAGGCTGGCGTCCTCCCTTTCTTCCCTGAGCGTACAGGGGAGGACCTGGCCGAACCCGAAGAAGCGGGCGGTAAATTCATGTTCAGGTTCGAGAAAGAGTTTACGCGCCCTGCCTGTTTCGACAATGCGGCCCCTGTCCATGAGGGCTATGCGGTCGCCGAGCATGGCGGCCTCTTCCCTGTCGTGGGTAACAAACACGCAGGGAAAGGGCGAACCCTTTCGTATGCCGAGGAATTCTTCCCGTAATTCGCGCCTGAGCGGACCGTCAAGGCTCGAAAAGGGTTCGTCAAGAAGCAGGGCCGCCGGTTCCATGGCAAGGGCCCTGGCAATGGCGACCCGCTGCCTTTCCCCTCCCGAAAGCGTGGCTATGGGCCGCCTCGCGAAACCGGGGAGCCTCACCAGGGCAAGTTTTTCTTCGGCTACGCGCCGCCTTTCCTTCTTCCTGACACCCCGGATAAAGAGCCCGTAGCCTACATTGTCCCCGGCGTCCAGATGGGGGAAGAGGGCCAGGTCCTGGAATACCACGGCTATGTTCCGCTTCCACGCGGGCAGGGCCGAAAGTTCCCTGCCTCCGGCAATGACGCTGCCCCGATCCGCCCCGGCAAGGCCCGCTATGAGGTTGAGGGCCGTTGTTTTGCCGCAGCCCGAAGGCCCGGCGAGTATGAGGGTTTCCCCGCCGGATACACTGAGGTCGAGGGAAAGGGCAAAATCGCCGTAGCGTTTTTCAAGACCGCGGATTTCAAGAGCCATGATTTCTCCGTTTGGAAGCGCCGGCCTCCGAGAGCAGGAGGGCGGCAAAGCAGCTTGCGATGAGTACGGTTCCTCCGGCGCAGGCGATGCCGTAGCGATAGGCGCCGGCGGCCCGGTAGATAAAGAGGGGGAGGGTTTCAAAATCTTTTATGCCCAGCATGAGGAGGGCGTTGAGTTCGCCGAGGCTCAGGGCAGCCGAAAACCCCCAGGCTGAACGTATGTGGCCCAGCGATACGGGCAGGGCCACGGTAAAAAGGCTCTTTCCCGGCCCGGCCCCGTAAGCCTCCGCGGCGTTCATGATATTTTCAGGCAGCGAAGCAAGACCCGCCTCAAGGGAACTAAAGGCAAAGGGCAGGGCGGTAACGCTGTGTATGAGGAGGGCCGCGGCCAGGGATCGGGCGCCCCTTCCGTAAAGGCTGGTCCAGCCCAGGGCCAGCACCACCCCCGAAGAGGCCAGGGGCGAAATCAGAAGCGCCCTGATGGCAAGTCCCGCCCTGCTTTTTCTCCCGTGTACGGAGTTTCTGTTGCTTTCCCTGAGGGCAAAGGCGGCGGAGAGGGCAAGGAAGGTAGCCAGGGTGGCGGAACCCAGGGCCAGGATCATGGAACGCCCCCAGGCAGCCACCATGGTCCCGCCCAGATTCAGCCAGTAGCGCGGGGACAGAAGGGGGAAGGCGGTCCGGGAAGAACGGTAGAGCAGCGATTCAAGGGGTATGGAAAAGAGGGGGCCTATGACGACAAGAAACATCAGTATCCCGTACACGAGAACAGGCAGCCTGAAGCGGCTTTTTTCCTCCGCGCCGGGACTTGCGTCTCCGTATTCAACCTGCCGGGCCTTCTTCGCGCACAAAAGGTAGAGGCAGAATACCAGGGCGGCGATGATGGTTTCGCTTAACGCGAGAATCCCCGCCTTGTCGAATTCCAGGCTTATCCGGGCATAGCGGTATATTTCCACAGCCAGGGTACTTGCGCCGGGGCCGCCGCCGAGGACAAGCACCACCGCGAAACTGGTAAAACTGTAGAGAAAGGCAAGCAGGGCGGCGGCGCATAGTGACGGCAGGCTGAGGGGGAGGAGTACGGTCAGGGCCGCGAGAAGGGGAGTGGCGCCGAGGCTGGAGGCCGGGGGCAGAAAGGCCCTCCTCGCCCTGGTCATGCTGTCCCCGGCAAGGCGTATAACCAGGGGAAAGTTATAAAAGCCGTGGGCCAGTATGACCGCCAGAGGCCGGTAGAGTATACGGAAGGGCCCCTGGGGTTTTCCGCTTATGAGGGCCAGGATGCGGTTTATCCAGCCGGCGTTGCCGAAGAAAAGCACAAATCCGAGGACAACCAGTATCGAAGGCATGGCAAAGGGAAGCGCCGTCAGGGTTCTCAGGACGGCCCGCCCCCTTCCCGGAGCGGCCATGATAATGGCGCCGGGAAGCCCCAGGGCAAGGGCGACGAGGGTGCTTAAAAACGCCTGCTTTACCGTAAAGAGTATGACCCTCTGTATACGGGTATCGGTACAGAGTCCGGCGATAAAAGCGCCCCCTCCCCCGGCGAGGGCCCTGCCCAGGGCGGCGGCATAGGGAAGCAGAAAAACAAAGAGCAGGGCCAGAATGGGCGGAAGGGCCGGAACAAGGGCGTAGGGCCGGAGGGCGGGGGCTTTCATGCGCGGCCCGTCAGGGAGTCAGGAGTTCGGGCATGAGACGGGCCCATGCGTCAAGTTCCTCAGAGCTGACTTCGTCAGGCAGGAGGGGCTTGTCGCTTTTGGGGTTGATTCTGAATGAGCCGGGCAGAGCTATGTCAATGGCCGGATACATCGAATTTTTCAGGGCCAGGGTTTCCTGGAAAGCCGGGGAGAGCATAAAGTCCATAAAGCGTTTTCCGTTTTCCTTGTTCGCCGCGCCCCGCAGGAGGCCCGCGAGTTCAACCTGCAGGGGATGACCGTCGCTGAATATGGCCGCCCTGTAGCGTTCGGTATTTTCGTATTCCAGATGGTAGCCGGGACTTGTGGTGTATGAAAGAACCAGGGGCGCTTCTCTCGAAGTAAAGAGGCCGTACCCCGAAGTCCAGCCGCCGGCTATGGTAAGTATCGAAGGGGCCAGGCGGCGCCAGTACTCAGGCCAGTCCCTTCCGTAGACCTCCCTGGTCCAGGCAAAAAACCCCTGTCCGGGGGATGATGTTCTCGGGTCAAGGAGTATGATTTTTTTCGCGAAGCGTTCCTCGGTAAGTTCTTCGAGGGAACGCGGCGGATTTTCCAGAAGCTCCGAATCATAGACAAAGGCGAAATAACTGTAATCCATGGGTATAAGGCTGTTCGTGCTGTCTACCCTGAGTTCCCGGAAAACCCGGTCAAAACCTTCGGGCGTATAGGGCTCAAAGAAGCCTGAAGAAAGCGCCCGGTTCAGCATGTTCTGGTCAAGGCCAAGGATGACATCGGCATCCGCCCTGTCCCCCTCAAGAAGCAGCCGGGAAAGAAGTTCACCGGCGTCGCCGTGAACGACAAAATTCAAGGTAAGGCCGGTTTCATCCTCGAAACGTTTTTTTACCTCCGGCCCCGGCCCCCATTCCGAATCAAAGGAATCGTAGGTCCAGACCGTTACGGTGTTGCTGCCGGTCTTTTCCCCGGAAGAACACGAGGTCAAGAGCAGGGACAGTACAATGACGGTAATAAAAAATCCGCGCTGCCGGTACATAGAAACTCCTTCCACATAACCGGGGATTGGTTTGATCATGCTCCCTACGCCGGCATTATCCGGATCAGGTTCAGCGGGTGTGATCTCAGGCTTTCCGCGCATGGCGGTCCACCACCCCGATAGGCGTGTTCACCGTGCCATCCGGCACGGCCATGGTGATATTGCCGGTCCAGGACCGGCCTGTATTACTATATGAATTTTACAAAAAAGACGCAAGAGCGCGCTTGAAAAAAACTATTCCCCGGATGTCCCGAAAACGCTTTTAAGGTCTATCGCGCAGCCCGGCAGAACCTGTACCGGGGCGGTGTCGTCGTAATTTACCGCCGTGTATTCACCGTTTTTTAAGCGGTACGCCGATACGACTTTTTCTTCCGGGTTGACGATCCAGTATTCCCTGACCCCCGCTTCCCGGTATTTGTTGAATTTGACGATGTGATCATGCCGGGCGGTGGAGGGGGAGCTGATTTCGATAATAAAATCAGGCGCGCCCTTGCAGCCCCGGTCGTCCAGCCTGGACGCGTCGCAGACCACCGTAATATCCGGTTCCACCACCGTGTCGTCGCTGTTATCCTCAGCGGGGAAAAGCCGGACGGAGAAGGGTGCGGCATAGACCCTGCAGGGCTTGCCTTCCAGATAGGTATATAGCATGGCTGATAAGGCCATGCTGATCTCCTGATGCATACGGGAAGGAGCCGCCATCATATAGGCTTCGCCGTCTATGATCTCGTAACGCTCGTCCGTTTTCCAGACGAGGTAATCTCTGTAGGTATAACGGATTCCTTCATCTTCCTTGAATACCGTAGACATACACGCCTCCGGTTCGAGTATAGCCGGGCAGGGTGAATAAATCCATACCCAATAACGCGGGGGCTGTCTATTCCCGTATTATGTGGTACTATTTCCCCATGAAATCTCTGCTGATCGCGTTTACCGTTTTTCTTTTTCTTGGTTCCTGCGGTTCTGTAGATACAGCAAAAGATGTCCCTCCGCTTACTGTTCCGGCCTACCAGGAAACCGTGTATACCGGCAATCCCCAGCCCATTGATGTTCAGGGGACGCCGTCCCTGGAACTATGTTATTTTTCAAGCATGGAGGCTCTTGGCCGTGACGAGGACGGGAGCGGGGACGCTCCCTTTGCCGCCGGGGTGTACTATGTACGGGTAAGGCGTGCGGGGGCTTCCCCCGCTGATGATCTGATCGTCGAATACCATATCGAGAAGGCCCCGGTAACCATCATGGCCGAGCCTGTGCAGGAGGCGGTGTATAACGGCAGCCCCAAATCGGTAACCGCCGCTTCGGAGCCTCCCCTGGGTCTCAGGGCGGTATATTATCCCACCAGGGCGGCGAGGGAGGCCGCCGCCAATTCACCTGCCGCTTCGGAGATACTCAGGGGTTTTACCCGGGTAGAACGGGCGCCCATAGAGCCGGGGACCTACTATGTAACGGTATATTATCCCGGCGACGCCAATTACCG
The DNA here is from genome assembly GCA_031268255.1 of Spirochaetaceae bacterium. Taxonomy (GTDB): domain Bacteria; phylum Spirochaetota; class Spirochaetia; order Treponematales; family Breznakiellaceae; genus JAIRTD01. The sequence goes on along the minus strand of JAIRXO010000029.1, from coordinate 11,069 downwards.
GTACGCGAAACTTGATATTGAACTGACCATACATCCGGCGGCGCGGCGTCCGGCGCGACAGTAGGACCCCCGGATTCGCCCGCTCATTCCAGCGCGCCGAGCTGGCCGCAGGCTCCTAAAACGCCCCGCCCCCTGCGGTAACGGAGGGTAACTCTAAGACCCCTTTCCTCAAGCTCCAGGGCAAACCGCCTTACTTCCCCGTCAGACGGTTCTTCAAGTTCTTTTCCCTCAAACAAAAGACCGGGTACGGGATTCCAGGGTATGAGGTTTACCACGGCGTCAAGACCCCGGGCAAAGGCCGCCAGAGCCGCCGCGTCCGGCTTTCCGGTGTTAAGACCCCGCAGGAGCACCGCTTCCAGGGTGATGCGCCTTTTCACTGTTTTCTGGTATTCAAGAAGGGCCTTTTTGAGCCTGTCAAGGGGATTGGTCCTGTTGACCGGCATGAGGCGGGAGCGGAGGCCGTCGTCGGCGCTGGTAATCGAGACAGCCAGCTCCAGAAGGGGGCCTTTGCCGGCCAGCTCCTCTATGCCCGCTATGATGCCGCAGCTTGACAGGGTAATGCGCCGCCGCGAAAAATTAAGCCCCTCAGGATGTTCTATGACCGCTACGGCCTTTTTAAGCGCCTCAAGATTAAGGAGGGGTTCTCCCATGCCCATGACCACAATATTGGAAAGGCCGCTGTCCCGGCATTTGAGGCGTAAAAACTGCTCGACAATTTCGGCGGCGCTGAGGTTGCGCCTGTATCCCAGTTTTCCTGTTTTACAGAATACGCAGCCCATGGGACAACCCGCCTGGCTTGAGAGGCAGGCCGTCTTTCTTCCTGCCCTGTCTTTAAGGAGCACCGCCTCGATTTTTGCCCCGTCATGGAGGCGTACCGTAAGTTTTACTGTTCCGTCGGGATCCTCAAGGACTTCCGGGTCCCTGGTGGTGTAAAGCTCCGCGCGGAGGGCAAGTTCTTCCCTGAGCGAAAGGGGAAGGTTTTTCATCCCGTCAAAGGACGAAACTCCCCTGGCCAGCCATGCGGTAATCTGCCTGCTCCGGTAGCCGGGAATTTCCCTGCCCAGAAGGACGGGCAGGGCTTTCTCAAGTTCGTCAGGGGTATAGCCGCTTAACGCCGTCATGGGCGGGGCTATGCCCTGAGCCTGTCAAGAAACTCCGTTACATGGGTGTTCCGTATGCCTGTCTTGAGAAAGTCGCCAAGAATTTCTATGGCCCTGGTTTTTTCCCCTTTCTTGTACCAGCAGTCGGCGAGTTCCGTATAGAGCCGGTAGTTTTTCGCGTCCTGCTGGATAAGCCTGGCCAGGGATTCAATGGCCTCTTCGTACTTGTTTTGGGCTTTGGCGATAATGGCAAGACCGAGAACAGCGTAGGTGTCAAATTCAATATTGAGTGCCCTGCGGTAATAGTCAACCGCCTTTTCGTCCTCATGCATGTGGTGATACGCGTCACCCGCCCGGGTAAGAATCACCTTGTTCCTGGGGTCCTGGTCCAGTATGCGGTTCCAGTACTCAAGGGAATGATTCTGCTGATTGAGACCCCGGTAACAGTCGGCAAGGCCGAACAGGGCGTAAAAATTAAACGAATCCATGGCCAGGGCCCTTTCAAAATAGCCCAGGCCGTCCGCGAAGGTTTTGAGCTTGCGGTGGCAGTTTCCTATGGAAGTAAGCACCCGTATGTCCACTGTCCCCTGATTAAGGACGAGCATTTTTTCCCAGTAGAAAAGTGCTTCGCGGTAGTCCTTAAAATCATAGTGGAGATGCCCCAGACCTATGATGGCGTAGGGATTGTCCGCCTCCATCTCAAGAACCCTGAGGTACACTTCCTTGGAATGTTTAAAATCCCTGACCTTGCGGTACGCGTCGGCGACTCTGGTAAGAACCGTAATGTTCTTGTCGTCATGAAGCAGGTACTGCTCCCATATTTCTATGGCCTTGTGGTACTGGTTAAGCGCCTTGTAGCAGTCCGCCAGACCGAAAAGCGCGTAGTTGTTTCCCGGATGATGGGAGAGACAACGCCGGTAATACTCAACCGCGTCGCGGAAGGAGCCGCCCTTGCGTGCCGCGTCGCCGAGGCCGACCAGAGCGTAATTATTCTCCGGTTCGGTTACGAGAATTTTGGCAAAGCAATCCATCGCTTCCCGGATTTTGTTCTCTTTAAGAAGCTGATATCCCCGTTTTGACAGTTCGGAGATTTCAGAGACCTCCGCGTCGGCGGATAAAACGTCATTTTCTGCTGTACCCGAAAGCTGACTTTGTAAAATTTCATCACTCATTGCAAGTTTCCTCTTCTTTCAATAGTTTTTGTATTATGAACGATAACTGCGCGATTATCGGTTCAGACTTTTTATGATCAGGGGCAAGCCAGTACATCCTGAGCGCGTCAAGTTTCCTGCCCTTTGCCTGGTAATAATCGCCAATCCGTACCAGGCCATCGGTATAGCCGGTAGTAAGAAAGACCCGCCTGGCCCCCTCGACATCGCCCGAATTAAAAAGCACGTTGCCCTTACGGTTAAGAGCGGCTTTTTGGGCACCGTCCAGGTCCGTTTTCCGGCCGGTCTTGACAAATACACCCTGATCACCAAAACGTTCAAAGACCTTTTTAATATCCATTTTTGACCTTATTCGCTATTATACGGCGACATTCGCTAAAATGGCAAGAAAAATATTTACATTTATATAATATCTCCAAAATGGTAATTATTCAAGGGGTTTTTTCAATTTTTTATAAAAAAATCGACTTTTGAGCGCCCGAATAATCTTGAGTCTTTTTTAAGCAGCGTTCCGGGGATGACAAGCTGTTCTTCCCGGGGGTAATGGATGAGGAGCAGGCTCGCCCCGCCCATGACAGGAGAAGCGGCAAGAGAGGAAAGCAGTTCATTTTTGAATTTATACGGAAAGGGCGGATCGCAGAATATGATGTCAAAAGCCCGTTTTGCCCTTTTAACATACAGTTCGGCAGCCATAAAACGGCACTGTATGCGTACCGGCGCAATAGCCGCGTTTTTAAGGAGGGTTTCCCGCTTTTGGCGGTCCGCCTCCACAGCCTCCAGGGGCCCCGCGCCCCTGGACGCGGCCTCAAGGGCAATTATCCCCGAGCCGGTAAAGAGATCAAGAAAGGATTTTTCGGTTATATCGCCCAGAACGGCAAAGACAGACTCCCTCATGCGGTCCATGGCGGGACGTATACTGCCGCCGGGAACTTCTACCTGCCTGCCCCGGAGTACCCCGCCGGTAATTCTCACTTTTAGAAATCTTTGAGCAGTTCGCTTAATTCGTCTGAACTGACCACCAGGGCGTCGAATCCGGCTTCTTCTTCCTGACCCCTGGCATCCCTGATAAAGTCCTTTCTTTCGGCGGAAAGCCGCTGAAAAGCCCTGATTTTTTCCTGTATTAACGGAAACTGGGCAGCCGAAACACTCCCCGAACCATTAAGAATATGGTGGAGCAGGGTATCAAGCTGTTCCTCGGTATCCTCAAGATTGTGGAACTGTTCTTCCCGCTCTATAAGTTTTCCGTTTTTGAGCAGGGCGTCAAGAAGGCTCGAAAGGCTGGCGTCGATAAACGCCAGATCGTCCAGAGTCTTTCCGAGGTAAATCTCAGGATCGGCGTCAAGCCTGACAAGGTCCTCAAGCATCCTGAGCCTTACCTTGAGGATAAAAATATTGTCTTCAAAATTGATGCGCTTGTTCATGTGTGGCTTTACCCTGGTCTTATTATCGGCAGAAAGCGCGTCCTAATTACCCTGACGGAATCCAAGGCCATGGAGGGGGGCCTGTTTCCTTACCGCCGCCTGGGAGCGGAGTTTTGCTTTGCAAAACCCCAAAACAAAAATCCTTTCGGATTTTTGTTCGTCCGGCCCCCCTGCGCTCCATAAAAACGCTTGGCCTTTATGGGCAAAGTGGAGTTTGCGCTTTACGCAAACTCCAAAATAACAAACGCGCAAGCGTTTGTTATTACGCTACCCCCGCCAAACAACAGCGCGCAAGCTAGCGCAGCGCGTCCCTGTAAAAATGCGGCACGGCGTAGGCCAACCTCAAGCCACTGTATGCCGTCGTGCCTCGAAGGGCCGCCTCAGGCTAAGAGGCCCTCTTCCCGGGGCCTGGCGCTGGCAGGGTGAGTTTTCCGTCCGCGCCGCGTAGACACGGGCCTTCTCCCAGCGGAGAGAGGTCCCTGGGTGTTCCCGCCTGAGTGCCCAAGGGAAAGCCGCTTAAAGACAGGGCCAGGCTGTGGGCCTTGCCGAGAGGACGAAAGGAAGCGGCAAGGCATACGCGGCCACGGAAAGGGGCCAGAAAGAGATGAGTTTTCGCGCCGTCCTCCTGGCGGTATTCAACATGATGAAAAAGGCTGAGGAGGCAGAGAAAAATTTCGTCCCCTCTCTCCCTCAATACCGAAGCAGGCTCCCGGCCTGTTATCCCGCGTCCTGAAAAAAACACGAGTACGGTGTTCATTTCGTTTAATACATCTTTTTCGTCCCAGAGGGGCGCAAAATCAAGGGAACTGTGGAGGGTGCGCATCACCGAAAGGATAAAGAGGTTGTTTTTTATAAGAGCCGCCTTCCCCTCCCCCCGCGCATAGCCTGCCAGCAGGAGGGTCCGCAGGGCTTCCCGGTTCATTCTAAAGGCCTGGGGAAAAAACGCGTCAGGATAATCCTCAAGGCCGTCAATAAAAAGGCCCTTAAAGGTTTTTTCATCTAATAGCGCGTAACGGGAAAAATCAGCCTGGCCCAGCATAAATTCCTCAAAGCCCTCTCCGCTTTTCAGCTTCTTAAAATCTATGCGCTCAAGGCTTTCCTGCACAAAACACAGCCTCAGATAACGGCGTTCCAGCTTTGCCCGGACAGGAGCCGCGTTCACCAGGCCGGGTCCGCCAAGTGACGCGCGGAATTCCCGCATCCCGCCAAGCAGGGGCAGTTCCAGGGGAAGGGATGCCGACGCTTCAAGAAAACCGCCCAGAGCCGGTCCGTCAAAAGTTTTTCCGGCGAGACGCTTGAGAAAGAGGGCCAGCTCTCCGCTGCTATCCAAGGCAGCCTCCTTCAAATTTCAAACAGGGTATGGAGCAGGATAGCGGAAGCCTGGGCGACATTAAGGCTTTCGGGAAAACCTGTTCCGGGGATGCGGAGCAGATACCGGCACTGCGCCTTTAGTTCCCGGGGGAGTCCTGTTTCCTCGTTCCCCAAGACAAGAAGCACCCCCGGCCGCTTTTCGCGGCCCTCCCTGTTTTCCCTGACTACAAGCGCAAGGTCCCCTATGCGGAGCCGGGAACGGTGATCGGCCCCTATGGTCAGGAGGCGCCGGGAAGCGTCTTTGACAAAGGCGGCGCTCCTGCGTACCTGCCTGACCTGAACCGCTTCCATGCCGCCCTCGGCGCCCCGGTAGGCGGCGGTGCTGAGGCGGGCGTCGCCTTCCCCGCCTGAAAGTATAATGTACCTGGCGTTAAAAAACGCCGCCGAACGGATTATGGCCCCAAGGTTAAGATCATTTCCCACCAGGCTGAGGAGCAGTCCTGTCTCTCCGTTGTCCGCCCATCTCTCAAGCTCTTCGGGACTGAGTCCCGGAACCACAGGCTCTACGATCATCGCCACAACACCCTGGTGGTGGGGACTTTTGCAGATACGCTCAAGTTCTTCGTCGCCGCACAATTTATAGGGCCGCTTTCTTTCGGCAAGCTGTTTACATACCCCGGTAAAATTCGGGAGCCTGTCCTCCCGGAGAAAAAGACGGTTTATTGTTTCAGGATGACGCTCTCCAATGGCCGCCACGGCGTTAAGGCCGCAGACCGCGAGTTCATCGGTCAACTTGTTACGCATGGGTTATGACCTGGTAGGCTTCCCGTATGGTCATAAAGGCCCGGGCGGCTTCCGCCTGGCGCTTTTTGTCGAGGATTTGCAGGGCGTCAGGATGGAACTGAACCGCCAGTTTGCGATAGGTGGATTTTACTTCTTCCATGGGTGAGCCGGCCCTGAGGCCGAGTACCTTCCAGGGGTCAAAGCCAGGGTTTTGGCCGCCGTGTCCGCTTCCCGCCTCTGTCCGGCAGAGCGGATCAAGGAGGGAACGGATATACGCGGCCTCATCGCGGCCAGGACCAAAGCCAAGGCGTTCAAGGCTCAGGCCAAGGCGGTCCAGGTCCTTAAAGGCCGCCCGCCGCGCCGCGAGGCTTTCCGCAAGGAGGTCCTCATTGAGCGCGCCAACGCGGGAAGCGGCAAGCCGGCAGTAGGTTTCAAGGTCGTTTACCCTGCCGGGGGGAAACACCCGCGAGGCGCTTATCAGCACCGGTTCTGTCAGCGCGGCATCTTCGGCGCTCCAGACAACAGTCTCTCCGGCGCGGGCCAGGGAACGGGCAAGTATAATTATCCCCAGGGCGCAGTAGGCGGCCATGCCGGGTTCGGCCTCGGCAAAGGCCGGAAGGCCGGGATTTTCAAAATAAGCCGCTATTGATTTCTCTTTTAAAAACTGCCCTATAAGTTCCTGCACCAGAAAACCCATAAGGAGGCCGATGAACACCCCGGCGGCGCCCGCCGCGGCTCCGGCAAAAGCGCCCGCCGCGGGACCGAGCCAGGGGAGACGCCGTCCACGGAACAGGGAAGAACGCTTATCCATGCTGCCCCGCGAGAACAATGAGGCTGACAATAAAAAATACCAGTAACGCGGCGCTAAACACGGCCAGGGCAGGAACAAACGACAAGGTCAGTACCAAAAATGAACCGGCGTTATGCACAAGAACCCTCAACGCCGCGAACAGGGCGGCGAAAACAAGCGGTATGATGGCTATCATGGGAATACCCATATAGCGGGGACGCTTTTGCGCCCTGAAACGCCAGCCCGCGATGATGGCGGTAATGGCAAAGGGCAGAAACAAAAGAGGCTCGCCAAGACGGTGCAGGACTTCGGCCTGAAATAGTTCAGGGATATGGCCCCGCGTTCCCAGGCTTTTCGCGCCGTCAAGGAGATCGCCGATGGAAAGATGCTCAAGCCCCCGGCGGGCTTCGGCGGCAAGGAGAAAATCATCATACGTTATATCAAGCACAAGCTGGGCGCTTCCCGGTTCCTCGTCCGCCGTCCCCGCCTGCCCTTCCCGGACGGGTTCCCAGCGCCGCTCCTTGTTTTCCCTGTCCAGGGTCCGCAAAAGGAGAACGGTCCGCCCGCCGCCTGACAGGTCAAGCGTAAGAGGCTGTATCTTGCCGTAGGGAGCTTCTATCCGGTAGTCCAGGGAACCGCTGCCGCTGAACGCGAGAAGTTCCACGCCTATGGCATACGAAAAATCCCTGAAAGCCGAGAGCGAGGCAAAGCGCGCCACAATGCGGCCCGATGGCAGGCGGGGCAGGGAAAAAACCGCCCCGTTGAGTATCTCGCCTATGGCCATATCCATTTCGTCAATGAAAAAAGCCTGTTCCTTTACCCCCGCCTCGCTTACAGAAAGAAAATTGCCGGCATCAGGATCGTTAGGCGTAAGTTCCGAAAGTTCCCTGAAAATATAATAGGCGCGTATCCAGTCTTCGGAAACCAGGGCGTTGTAGCCGTCGCGTTTTTTGTGGTAAAGCGAATAGGTGAGCCTTTCCTGGTTATTGGGCTCAAGAGACGTTATGGCGTTCCAGGCCCTGGCAGCAAGCTGCGAAATCACCGGGTAGTCGGCGCTTCCGGGCGATGAAAGTTTTTCGGCAAGAGTGGCAAACCAGTGGGCGTCATAGTAGCGTTCTTCGTTAAACGCTATGCGGGCGCGGTTGACCGCTTCGGTAACATTGACCGGAACCCAGGCGCCGGAAACCCGCCCCAAAGGGGCGTCTTCCCTGTCCGCCCCGGCGCGGCGCATATCCTCAAGACCTATATTTACCTGCACCCTGAGCGTCTCTGTCTCGGGGCTTTCTCCCCATATACGCTGGCAGATGGCGAGAAACTGCCCCGCCTCAACCCAGGAATTTTCCGCCGCCAGAATCTGGGCCCTTTCTTTTGCCGAACGGAAAAGGTAGCCGTTAAAAACCATCGACGATGTATAATTCTGAACCAAAGGACAGGCGGCGAGAAAAAGGACGCTGTAAAAAGCCGCGGCGATAATGGCCGCCAGTATATGCCCCCGGATAAGGTCGAGGAATTTAACGGAAAAGCTCCCGTATTGTTCTTCGGGAACTTTCTGAATACCAAAAGAAATAATCAGCGCCGAAACTGCCAGGGCGGGAAAGAGTTCGACAAAATTTATAAAGCCCGTGCAGAGTCTCCAGGGCAGGGCGTATACCGGCAGCGGCGCTCCCTGGCCGGGATAGATAATCCTGAAAAGCACGATGAGAATCAAGGCGGCGGGCATAAAGACCGCAAAGGTTCCAATGGCATGGAAGGGCTGTCCCGCCCCGCGGCGGCGCGCCTTTTTTTCTTTAGCCATCGGCCCTCCTCCGCCTGGAAAGCCGGGCGAGAAGCGAATAGAGCAGTATCAGCGCGGCGGCAAGGCCAAAGACGAGGGCGCTGATAAAGGGCCGGGGAATACCGCTTTCAATATAATCATCGAGAATTTCAAGAACTTCCCGTGAATTGATAAAGGTCTCAAGGGCCAGGACCCCCCTAAAAACCAGGGCGCCGGTAAATACATTGGCAAGGGGCCATACACTTATTTTGAAGATAAAACCCAGCGAGCAGAGAAAAAGAGCTATCGAGGCAAGATAGGCGATAAAATAGTGATAACCCTGGGCAAGGAGGCTTTCGTAGCGGGAGCCCGCTATGGAAAAGTCAAGGAGTATGCTTTGCAAAAAATACGGAAGCGGGGCCTTTGCCGAGGCGGACGGCAGAAGCGGGGCCTGGTTTCCCGGTCCCACCGGAAGGCCCTGATAGAGCAGCTTCTGCCCGGGTATGGAAACAACCCTGGCGCCCTGCTCCCTTCCGGGGTCCTCGAGGAGAACCGTGGCGATATTCCTCTGGGAAAGAATCAACCCCGGAGAACCCAGGGTCCGGGGCCTGTCCGTCCGGGTCATGGCGTCAAAACGGTCCGCCCTCACGGTTCCCAGATAGAGGGCGCCGGAGGCTGAAACGACCAGGAGAAAGAGGCAGGGGAGGCTCAGGAGAAAAGGAATCCCCCGCCTGGCCGCGTAACTCAGGGTTAAAAGCACCGTACTATAGACCGCCGCCGGAATACAGGCCCGCAAAGAAGAGAGCAGGACGGGGAGCAAAGCCAGGGGAAGGGCGGGGATATGGACCGCGGCGTCAAGATACCTGTCTATAAAAACACCCGCTGAGAGCAAAACCAGGGTAATGCCAAAACACAGGGTAAAAAACAGAATAAGCCGCGCCAAAGCCTTCACAAAATCAGCCTAACACGGCTCAGGCCGCTTTGCAAGCACAGTTTGACCCCGCGCCTATTGAGGAAGGTACTTTTTATCACTACACTATGATTCATGCTGGATAAATTAAGCGAAAAAGTAAGCGACATATTAAAGAAGGTCTCGGGCAAAGCGGCCATCAGCGAAAAGAATATTGACGAGGCCGTAGACGCCATCAAAATGGCCCTCCTTGAGGCCGATGTCAATCTCAGGGTCGTGCGCCGCTTTGTCAATTCAACCATAGAGGAAGCTAAAGGCGAAAAGGTACTCCGCTCGGTAGACCCCGGCCAACAGTTCGTCAAAATAGTCCACGACAAACTGGTGTCCTTTCTGGGCGGCACAAAGCAGGACCTCAACCTTAAAGGCCCCGATACTATTTCTACCATTCTTATGCTGGGCCTCCAGGGTTCGGGAAAAACCACCAGTTCGGCAAAGCTCGGCACAAAACTGAAAAAAGAAGGCCGTAAACCCCTCCTCGTAGCCTGCGACCTGGTCCGCCCTGCGGCTGTGGAACAGCTTTTTGTCCTGGGAGAGCAGGCGGGCCTTCCTGTCTTTAAGGACGAGAGCGCAAAGGATGTTGTCAAGGTGTACCGGGACGCCCTTTCCTGGGCCAGAAAGAACCTTATCGACACCATGATCATAGACACCACAGGGCGCCTGCAGATTGACGAAATCATGATGGCCGAACTGGCCAGACTCAAGGACGCGTCAGCGCCTGACGAACTCCTCCTTGTGGCCGATTCCATGACAGGCCAGTCCGCCGCGGACATAGCCAAAACCTTTGACGAAAAAATAGGCCTCACAGGGGTCATCCTTACCAAATTTGATTCGGATACCCGGGGAGGCGCGGCGCTTTCCCTTAAAACCGTTACCGGCAAACCGCTTAAATTTGTGGGGACCGGGGAAAAATTGGGGGACCTTGAACCCTTCTATCCCGAACGCGTTGCTGGCCGCATACTTGGCATGGGGGATGTGGTTACCCTGGTAGAAAAAGCCCAGGAAGTAATCGACCAGAAAGAAGCGGAAACACTCCGCAAAAAAATGGAAAAAGAAAACTTTACCCTGGACGACTGGCTCAGTCAGCTCCGTTCGGTAAAGAAGATGGGCTCCCTGAAATCCATGCTGGACATGATCCCCGGCATGGCAGGCCAAATCAGCGAGGAAGATATCAACAAGGCCAACCTGAAACGGGAAGAAGCCATACTTTCTTCCATGACCAGGAAAGAAAGGGCCAATCACCTTATCATAGGCCCGTCCCGCCGCTCCCGCATAGCCCGGGGTTCGGGAACCTCGGTAGCCGAAGTCGCGCGGCTGCTCAAACAATTCGAAAAAATGCGGACCATGATGAAGAAAATGAGCAAGATGGGCAGAGCTTCCGCGCTGTCAGGCGGCGGCCAGGAAGCCATGCTGAACCAACTGCGGGGCCGCCGGTTCTAGCGGCTGGATTCCAACTACAGGGGGGTAGCTGGAGACCATGGCTGCACCTGTCGGCGGTCCTTCGAGGCACGACGGCACATCGGGGGTTTCATCGGGCCTACGCCTTGCCGCATTTATCGGAGGGACGCCATACGCTTTGCTATGGCGCTTTTATTCGCTGTGGGGTCTAATACCCTCTGCACGCTCTCGCGTGCGAGCCTTGGGGCGGTTAGAATGGGTAACACCAACACAAAATGGTAGTAGACCCCACAGTTAATAATTTCCTTACAGAACGAACCTCGTAAATGATGCAACGCTTATACGATACCCAAGAACCCGCTTGCGCGGGGGAGGCT